>JASFJF010000149.1:0-8562 GCA_050122255.1 Desulfobacterales bacterium | reverse complement strand
GTCCCTGAAAATAAAACAACATGAACGGGGTTGATTATGGCCAATCGAGGCATATCTTGACTTGTCGAATTTTATAATGGTATAGCCCCTAATGTTACTCACCTTACAAACTTTCGGTTTTATGAATCCCTCTGCAGAAAGGAGATATCAAAATCATGGACACGGCAGAGCTGTTGAAAGATAAAATCGTATTGACGGTTGATGACGAGGTCGATGTTACCGATACGGTGGCAGAGGTTTTGGACATGTGTCTGGTGCGCAAAGCCAATGATTATGATACCGCGCATCAATTGCTGCTCGGTTATACATTTGATATCGTCATTCTGGATATTATGGGGGTTAATGGTTTCGACCTCTTAAAAACGTCCGTAAAGCGTGGATTTCCCACGGTGATGCTGACGGCTTACGCCCTGACACCGGAAGCATTGGAAAAGTCCATTAAACTGGGGGCAGTTTCCTTTCTGCCCAAGGAAAAAATGAGCAATCTGGACGAATTTATCGCTGATGTTGTCCTCAAAGGAGGACAACCGGTCTGGGGAAAGCTATTTGACAAACTCGGTGAATTCTTTAACAAACGATTTGGACCGGACTGGAAACAACGCAACCAGTTTTTTGACGATTTCGAAAAATCCATCAAAGCGGGCCAATAGACCGAATCCGAATCTTCGTCCGATCTTATTTTGATGCTGGAGGTCGCCCAAGTTGCCAGAGCCAAAACTGCTGCCCCTTCCTGAAGCCGTTGAGCGCTTTGTGCCTGATGGCAGTGCCGTCGCCCTGGGCCTTGCCCAGGAAACACTCATTCCATTTGCCGCCGGACACGAGCTTATCCGCCAGAAAAAGCGGCGTCTAACCCTAATCGGGCCCATATCGGATATTTTATTTGATCAGATCATCGGCGCCGGATGTGTCCGGAAAATCCGTGCTGCCTGGGTGGGCAATGTCATTACAGGGTCCAGTTACAATTTTCGCAGAGCGGTCGAGGGGGGCGCCTTGGAAGTGGAAGACCATTCGAATTTAACCCTGGCCATGGCGTTGCGGGCCGGCGCCATGGGGGTTCCCTTTATGCCTGCCCGTACCGCGCTGGGCAGCGACCTATTTAAAACCAATTCCAGCCTGAAAACCATGAACTGCCCGTTCAGCGGCGATACGCTGACGGCGGTGGCCGCCTTGAAACCGGATGTGTCCATCGTTCACCTCCAGCGCGCGGACCGTTATGGCAACGCCCATGCCTGGGGCAATCTGGGTTTAACCCGTGATGCCTGTCTGGCCAGCCGCCACATTATTATTACGGTTGAAGATGTTGTGGAGCCGGAGGTCATCAGCCGTGACCCCAATCGGGTCATTACACCGGGATATCGGGTCAGTGCGGTGGTCCATGTGCCCTGGGGCGGCCATCCCTCACCGGTACCCGGTTATTACAACCGCGATCACCAGAGTTTTTTAGATTATCGGGATGACAGCAAAACTCAGGATGCGTTTTTCAACTGGCGCAAACGGTGGGTCGACAGCGTGCACTGCTGGCAGGATTACACCGGATTGCTGGGAGATCAGCGCATGGCTGCGCTGGCCATTAAACACCACGATCTATCGGAACCGGTAGACTATGGCTATTAGAAGCCATCTCAAAGATGTCTTTTGGCCCAATATCTTTGTTGGTGCCGAGATTCAAATCCTCGACATACTACACCGTATGCCTCCGGTTTGAAGCTCGGCCCCGCCGCGATCTTGAACCAAAATCCTATTTTTGAGATAGCTTCTCATTGCAGGTTCAAATGATCCCTGCTTTCCATCCTCTGTAGGAGGCTAATGCGGAGGACAGACGTCTCTGAGGTCTCCTTTTTGGCTCAAGCTTCGGAGGACATGCCTGAGAGCCGGCAGAGTTCAAGGGTTTGTTCTCTTTTTCTACAGCGCAGTGAGTTGCTGTACTATTTGATTTTGTTCGTCTTTTAACCTTTGAACGTTGAACCCTGAACCTTTGAACCTTGTACCTATTACCTATATCAAATGAGAACATTCAAACTTAATGTAAACAATTTAGGCGTTAGGAATGTCTTATACATTATCGGAGTTAATGGTTACCGCTGCGGCCCGTGAAATCGCAGACGGCGAAGTCGTCTTTGTCGGCATGCGACTGCCGCTGCTGGGCTTTTTGCTGGCCAAGAGCACGCATGCACCCGATTCGGTCGGAATTTACGAACTGGGAATCGTGCGCAATGAACTGGCCCCCGAGCCGATTTTGACCATGGGCGATTTGCCCAATCTCTATCGGGCGCAATGGCTGGCAGATACGGCCGATATGATGGGGATGTTGCAGCAGGGTCAAGTGGACGTAAGCTTCATCGGCGGTGCCCAGATCGATCGCTTCGGCAACCTCAACACCAGTTACATCGGCGGGGTTCGAAATGTCAAAACCCGCTTGCCGGGCAGCGGCGGTGCCTGTGATTTAGCCAGTCTGGCGCAGCGGCATATTATTATCATGAATCATGAAAAGCGCCGTTTTGTGCCGCAGGTTGATTACATTACATCGCCCGGTTTTGGCACGGGCGCCGCCTGGCGCCAGAAAGTCGGATTGCCGCGCGGCGGGCCGGCAACGGTGATCACCACCATGGGAATCTTGCGATTTGACGCCCAAAGTCATGAGATGATGCTCGTTTCGCTCCACCCAGGCGTCAGTGTGGATCAGGTATTGGGCAACACCGGATGGCCGCTTAAGATCGCTGATGAGCTGGCGCAAACACCGCTGCCTGCCGACAAAGAACTGGCCATGCTGCGGAGCTTTGATCCGCACGGCTACTGGACCGGCAGGTAAGCCTCATTTTCATTTATAATTCAGGCTGCCTTGTGCAAAAGATTGCTGATTTTTGCAGTAATTTATTGATATCCCGATTGCAGCGTCCGACCGTCGCAAATTTTCAGAGATCCTGTTCAATTATGCCCGAATACGAATGCAATTTTTACTGATGACTTCTTGTCAAGGACCATATGGACTGCGATTAGCAAAATTAGCACCCTTTTTTAGTTCAATATTTTTGCTTGACAAAAAGCCGATTAGCTGTGATATAGCTATCAAATCATCTTTGGCAAATGAATGAAGTTTAGAAATTAAAGCCATGCTCTCAAAAAGGAGGTACCAATGCATTTAAAAAAACTTACATTCTGTGCGATGCTGTTTCTCATTGTTTTTGGTCTGCTCATCAGCCCGGCCCTTGCCAAAGGACCCTCACTTGAAAAATGGAAGCCCGCCTTCGATCCATCAGGTGCCAAATATAAGTTTATCGTTTCGAATGTTTCCCATCCGGTTCTAAAAGGGGTTTATACCGGATTTGCCATTCGGGATGAGTTGTGGAAACGAACCAACGGTCAGATGTACCTGGACTACAAACCCTTCTCGATGCTGGGGGGTGAAGTTGAAGTGCTCAATCAGTTGCAAATGGGCGCGATTCAAGGTATGGCTGTCAGTTCGGTAGCTTCGACGAATCTGGGACCACGCTTTGGTATTATCAATCTTCCATTTCTGGTGGATTCCTTTGAGAAGCTTGAAACATTCGTCAACAGCGGCAAACTTTTTGACCATTTTCTGATGGCCATGGACCATCAGGGGATCATGGCCGTCGATATTGCCAGTTACGGTAATTACGGCTGGGCCACGACGGTGCCGGTCAAAACCATTTCCGATGCCAAGCAGGTTAAATTCCGGATCGCCGAGGCGGCGGTAAACAAGCTCTCTTACCAGGCCTGGGGATTCAACCCGGTTGTCATGCCCTGGCCCGATGTGCCGGTAGCTCTGAAGCAGGGTGTCATCACGGGCCTGGATCATACGCTCACCGTTTGCAGTATTACCAAAAAATTCGAGGTGGCCAAATATTACACCGAATTGAATTACGCCCAGGGGCTATTCATCTGGCTGTTCAACAAGGCCTGGTTTAATAGTTTACCAGCCGACTTGCAAAAGACACTCGTAGAGACGGTGCGCGACATGTGTGCCGAAGCGCGCGTGGCCGCCAAAGCCCAAGAATTGGAGCAGCGCAAAGCGGCCATGGCACAGGGAATCGAATTCTTTCAACTGTCCGATAAAGAGATGACGACCCTTAAGTCCCAAGCCAGTTCAGTACATGAAAAATTTGCACCTGAAATCAATAAATTAGAGGCCGGGGACAAATATCGTCCAGAGAATTACCTGCTGGAAGTTCAAAAATACATGGGTTATACAAAATAGCTTGATTATTTTTGTATCAAGCACTAATAAAGGGCTTCGGTCTATCCGAAGCCCTTTTTTGCTAATCTTTGGCCAATAAGGTAGGCAGGCATGTTTGGAAAGATTCTTAATTTCCTGGACAGGGTATTGACCTTCTTTGAGGAGTGGACGCTGTTCATCAGCGTGCTGATCGCCTTGGTGGCGCTTTTTTTCAACGTTGTTTTGCGTTACGGTTTCAATTATTCACTGGCCTGGTCTGAAGAATTGGTGCGCGAGGTCATTATCTATACGACTTTTATCGGCTGCAGTGCCGCCGTGAAGAATCGTTCACTGATAAAAATCGATGCGTCTGTCCAGATTTTTCCCAAATTAAAAGTCCCTTTAACATTTTTCAGCAATTTTGTCGTCATGATTTTTTCGATTCTGATGATCTATTACGGCTGGTTGATGGCCGCTCTGCAGGTGAAAACGCACCAGAAAACGATCATCATGCAAATACCGCTGGTTTATCTGTATGCGATCCTGCCGTTGATGGGCGTGTTGATGCTGATTCGGGTTGTTCAGGTATTCTACGAAGATATCCAGGAACAAATGGCCAAGAAAGCTTAGGATTCATTTTCGCTATATGTTGAAATAAGGAGAGTTGGATTATGGAAACCAGCCATATCGTCATCCTGGCCATTCTCTTGGGATGCATGGCGACTTATATTCCCGTCTATATGTGCCTTTTTTTCACCGCTGTCTTGGGCTTTATATTCTTTACGGACCTGCCGCTTCTCCTGCTGGCCCAGACCCTGTTTCGCAGTATGGATAATTTTGCCCTGGTGGTCGTACTCTTCTTCATTCTATGTGGCAATATCATGACCTCCGGCACCATTGTCGAAAAGTTGATCAAAGTGGCCAATGCAGTTGTCAGCTGGCTTCCAGGCGGTCTCGGGATGGCCGGGGTGTTGGCCTGCGGGCTGTTTGGCGCCATTTCAGGCTCCACCGTGGCGACTGTTGTGGCCCTGGGGGGTTTTATGATTCCGGCCCTAATTGATAACGGATATCCGCAAAAGTATACCTTGGGGGTGATGACGACATCACCCAATCTGGGGGTCATCATTCCACCCAGTATCGGTATGATTTTGTACAGCATGATCAGCAATGTGTCCTTAGAAGGTCTCTTTTTGACCGGATTTTTACCGGGGATTTTGATTATGTTCGGCGTTTGCGTATATACGTATTTTGTGTTTCGCAAGAAAAAGGAAATTGTGCGCAATCCAATTCCTAGCATGTCTAAACTCTTCGCTGTTTTTAAGGAGGGGTTCTGGTCCTTGATGCTGCCGGTTATTATTTTTGGCGGCATTTTTTCAGGCGCTTTTACCGCCAACGAAGCGGCAGTGGTGGCCTGCGTGTATGCCTTTATTGTCGAACTTTTTATCCATCGCTCGATGAAGTTTTCAGATGTCAAAAAAGTGACTGTTAGCTCCGCGGTAACCTCTGCCACCTTGTTGATAATCGTTGCCGGTGCCACCTGTTTTGGCCGCCTACTGACCCTGGAAAATATTCCGGGTAAAATAACCGAAACCGTGTTGTCTGCCATTGACTCTCCTTACATGTTCCTTCTGGCCATGAACATACTGCTTTTGTTTGTCGGCATGTTCATGGATATTATTTCGGCGACCATGATTTTGGGGCCGGTTTTTTTGCCGATGCTGGATGCTTTTAATATTAGCTGGATGCATTTTGGTCTGATTTTGACGGTCAATTTGGCCATTGGATACTGCACACCACCGATGGGCGTCAGTCTTTACATCACCGGTGCAATTGCCAACAAAGATTTGATCTACATCACCAAAGCGGTGATTCCATTTATTATCATTCAGATGATCGTGTTGTTCATCATAACTTATATACCGGATGTTGTTCTATGGCTACCCCGGGTGATGGGATTCTTGGAATAATCGCTCTGATTGAGCAGCATTCGATTTTAGGAGGCGCTTTATATGTCTGCTGATGAATCTTTACTCAAGGGCAAGCATATCCTGGCTGTTGATGATGAAGAAGATATCTTGGAAACCATCGCGGATCTGCTGGATGAATCGATCATCGATACGGCGCGGAACTATGAGAGTGCTTCACTGAAATTAAAAAAGGGGTCATACGACCTGGCCATCTTAGATATCATGGGCGTTAACGGGCTCAAGCTGCTCGAGGAGTCCGTTGACCGGGGTATCCCGACCGTTATGCTCACAGCCCATGCCATCAGCCGGCAAACCCTGATGGAATCCATTCAAAAGGGTGCGATTTCCTATCTGCCCAAAGAAAAGCTCTCCGAACTCGATGCCCTGCTGGAAGCGATTTTAGGGGCTTACAAACGAGGCGAGCCACCCTGGAAACTGCTTTTTGAAAAACTGGGTGACTATTTTGACAGACGTTTCGGCCCCGATTGGAGGGAAAAGGATCGGGAATTCTGGTCGGAATTCAACCGGACCTATTCGATTGGCAAAGGAATTCAGGAACGTCTCAAGCATGACAGAAAAATAAGGGACAAGGGCATCTAACATTTTTACTTGGATTGACCCTGCCACGGTATTCTGTCAGATTCACCTTTCCGGTTACGCTGATTCGGAGTGGCCGCTTTCGGACTAAAATGTGCGGTATTGTTCCGATTTTTAGGCGCTTTCTTTCTTGACACCAATGGTGCCTTCCTCTATAGTTCATCCTTTGCGCCAACAATGTATACTGTATACGATTGACCCAATAACATCTGTTTCAGGAGGGGAAAAATGGAATTTAGTTTGCCGGAAGAACTTGAAATTTTGAGAAATACGGTACGCGATTTCGCATCCGAAAAAATTGCGCCCTTCGCCGACGAATGGGATGAGAAACATTATTTCCCCTACGAGGAGGCCGTCAGACCAATGGGGGAACTCGGTTTGTTCGGCACGGTTATTTCTGACGCCTATGGGGGGTCTGAGATGGGCTGGTTGGCCGCGATGATTATCAGTGAGGAGATCGCACGGGCTTCGAGCTCTTTACGGGTGCAGGTGAACATGCAGGCCCTTGGCTGTGCCTACACCATTCAAACTTATGGCAGCGAAGAACTAAAGCAAAAATATATTGCCAAGCTGGTGAGCGCCGAATATCTGGGCTGTTTTGCCATGACGGAGCCAGATGCGGGATCCGATGTGATGGCGATTAAATCCCGTGCCGAAGACAAGGGGGATCATTGGCTTTTAAACGGCTCCAAGACCTGGATTTCAAATGCCGATGTGGGTGATGTTACTGTCTATTATGCTTACACCGATAAAGATGCGGGATCGAAAGGGTTATCTGCTTTTGTGGTGGAATTAAAGAATTTTAACGATGTGCGTACCACCGCTTTAGATAAGATGGGTTCACGGTCTTCACCCACCGGCGAAATCTATTTAACGGATACCAAAGTTCCCAAAGAAAATATTATAGGTAAACCGGGTGATGGCGCCAAAATACTTTTTGGCTCTTTGAATCAAACTCGGCTTTCGGCTGCCGCGGGGGGAGTGGGTCTGGCGCAGGCCTGCTTGGATGAAGTCATCAAATATGCCACTGAACGCAAGCAGTTCGGCAAACCCATCGGTGAATTTCAGATGAACCAGGATATGATTGCCCAGATGTCAGCCGAAATCGAAGCCGCCCGGTTGCTGGTTTACAAAGCAGCATGGGCTAAGGATCAGGGCAGATTGAATAACGGCCTGGATGTGGCTCAGGCTAAATATCTGGCAGGCGAGGTCGTCAACAAATGTGCCCTCTATGCCATGCGCATTCTGGGTGCCTATGGGTATTCGACCGAATATTCTGTGGCGCGGTATTTTCGTGATGCGCCGACGTACGCCATGGTAGAAGGTTCCGCCAATATCTGCAAATGGATCATAGCGCTGGATCAATTAGGCATCCGCAAAGCCAACCGCTAAAACTGGATTTAAAACCATTATCTTTTGCCCGAGGGCTGTGTTAAAATCCGATTCAAAATGCTCGCGTACTATCGTGTACGCTCCGCTTTCGAATCAAATTTCGCCTTGCCCTCGAACAAAATCAAACAATTTTAAAGCCAGTTTGCAGTTTAAAAAAAATATAAGTTACGCTTTTAAAGAGAAATAATGCAGTTTTTTGAGCAGAAAGGAGTGGAGCATGGACATAGTTGTTTTGGTCAAACAGGTACCCGATACCGAATCGCTGGTGCAGATTGCAGATGATGGGGTTTCCATTAAAACACAGGACATCAAATGGATCATGAACCCCTACGATGAGCTGGCTGTTGAAGCGGCTTTACAAATTAAAGAAGCCCAGGGCGGCTCAGTAACCATTTTATCCCTTGGGCCCGACAAAGCAATTGAAGCCATCCG
>JASFJF010000148.1:0-8657 GCA_050122255.1 Desulfobacterales bacterium | reverse complement strand
ATCATTCCGGCTGCAGGACGGCGCCTATCTTCTAATTGCGGATGTCGGCGACAACTGGGAACAGCGCCAGACCGTTACCCTTTACGTGGTCAAGGAACCGTCCATCACCGCCGCCGGGTTGGGTGGTGACAGCGCGGTACCCATCGCCTGGCAAATTGACTTTACCTATGAGGATGGCCCGCAGGATTGCGAGGCAGCAGCCGTCGACCCGGTTACACAAAGCGTCCTGTTGCTCACCAAACACGGAGTGTCCCCCATGCTATATGAAATGCCGCTGCAGCCTGCTGCTGCAGCGGCACCGCTCGTGGCGCGCCCCCTGGCGAGTGTGCCTCATTTTAGCTGGCCGACCGACATGGACCTGTCGCCCGATGGCCGGGCTGCGGTCGTGCTGACCTATAACCACGCTTATCTGTTCCGGCGCAGGCCCGGGGACGAGTGGCCCGAGGCCTTCCTGAAAAAACCGCGGCGCCTGCGGTTTGAAACATTGATGCAGCAGGAAGCCGCCTGTTTCGGGTTTTACGGTAAAACAGTCTGGGTGACTTCCGAACGGCAACCGGCACCGCTGGTGCGGATAGAGCTGGAAGAATAGAATATTAATCTCAGAGCAGCATCAGATTGCCTTTAGACGTCAGAACCAACATATTGCAGACACTATCGAATACATCTCCTTTCAAAATCCGTAATGTGCGCTTGTTTATTGCCTTTCGGGTTTTTTTCAACTGCCGTTTTTATTACCCGGTGTTTACCATTTTATTTTTAGACTACGGCATGACCTTAGAGCAATTTGCCCTGCTTAATGCCGCCTGGGCGGCCACCATCGTCCTGCTGGAGGTGCCTTCCGGCGCCCTGGCCGATACGGTCGGTCGCCGCAACTTGCTGGTGTTTACCGGAATCCTGATGGTCATTGAAATGGTCCTGCTGTGTTTTGCGCCCAGGGGCAACGCCCAGCTGTTGTTTCCCATATTTCTGGTCAACCGGATCCTCAGCGGTGCGGCCGAGGCGTCGGCTTCGGGTGCCGATGAAGCCATCGCCTATGACAGCCTCCAGGCCGAAGGCGATGTCCGGGATTGGCCAAAGGTTCTCGAAAAGCAGATGTGGGCGCGTTCCAGCGCCTTTATCATCGCCATGAGTCTGGGAGCAGCCGTTTACGATCCCCAGTTGATGCAACGCGTCATGGATGCGCTCGGCATACCTATCCGTTTAGATCAGGGCATTACTTTGCGCATTCCTCCCCTGCTGACCTTGCTGATGGCCATTTTAACCCTTATCACCGCCTGGCGGATGCGCGAAAGCCAGGATCGGCGTCATCCAAAAAATGCCGGGCGGGGCCCAACAATCACCGAGGCGTTCAGGTTAACCCTTGCCGCCGGCAGCTGGATCCTGCACACGCCATTTGCGCTGATCGTTATTTTAGCCGGATTGTCTTTTGACAACTGCATTCGCATGATCATCACGCTAAACAGCCAGTATTATCGCCTGATTGACCTGCCAGAAGCCTCCTTCGGTGTGATCGGTTCCGGGCTGGCGATAGTGGGACTGGTGATGCCGCGGGTGGCCAGGCGCATGGCACAGCGGCATACCCCGGTATTTAACCTGGGCATCATGAGCACGTTAACCCTGATCGGATTGGTGGGTATGACTTATTTCTGGCCGGTTTTCGGATTGCTGCCGGTCATCGTTCTGGTGGCCGTCATCTATCTGGAAAATTTTTTCCAGAGCCATTATCTGAACCGCATTACCGATTCGCACCAACGGGCCACCGTCTTGAGCTTTAAAGGGCTGTCGTTTAATCTGGCTTACGGCCTGATCGGAGTCCTGTATTCTCTGCTGCTGGCATATCTGCGGTTGGGCGTCAGCGCCGGCCGGTCGGACATCAGCGAAGTGCAACTGGAAAACCTGGTATTTATCAAATCCATCGGCTGGTTTCCGGGATATTTTTTACTGACGATGGGCGCAGTGCTGGTGTTTGCCCGCTGGCGGCTGAAAAACACCGACGAGCACAAAATTCCTGGATAAATTCAGGGATTTCGGTTATTATTTTTTTATTGCCTTTTGGCTAAAATCAAAATAATGAAACCGTAAAGAGAGTAGACCCACCCACATTTGATAAACGCATTTACAAACAACAGGACAAAACAATGCCACCATCTGAAAACGGCCGTGACAAGGATTTTGTTTTAAGCAGCAGCTATCACGAAAGTGAACCTGTAGAACCCCGCGAAGAGGTCTATTATGGATCGGGCAACTCTTCCGGCGGACAGCCTTCTAAACACATCTATGCTGCCATCGCTGGATTTCTGGTACTTATCGTCCTGACAATAATGGTCATTGCCAGAACCTATAGCCTGGCCGAAAAGTCCCAGTTGCTGGCGCTGCAATCCAGAATCGAGCAGTTGGAGAGCCGCCTGGGATCAATGGGTGCTGAAGGTGGCTTAACCCAAGCCGGCGGATCCGGCAGCCAGCTCATTTTACTTACCGAACGCCTCGACCAGCTGGAAGCCAACATGACTGCGCGCATCAGCAGCCTGGCCACCCAGCTGAATACCACCGCGGCCAAACCAGCTGCCGAACCTGTCAAACAGGCGGAAGCTGCTCCCAAGGCCGAGCCCCCCAAAAAGGCGGCTGCGGCAAAGATTCATACTGTCAAGCAGGGCGATACGCTTTATCGCATCAGCCGCCGCTATAATCTTTCCGTCGATCAGCTAAGGCAATATAACCAGCTGGATTCGAAAACGGCGATATATCCCGGCCAGAAATTAAAGGTTTCCTCCCCCAAATAAGTCCCCGTCACAAGGCCGCCAATCCCGGCCAGTATGCTGTCGCCGGCGATCGCCGGCGGTGATTTTCGCCTATCTGATGAATGCTCAAACAATTTTAAAATCTCACTGTTTTTTGCTTAAGTTCACCCATTCCTGAGCCGATAACAACTCCAGGTTAGTGCATGCAAAAATACAATTTTTAAATTTCACCGCAATAAATTGCCGGGGATAACCGTGGCTGACCGGAAACGATCAGAAAATCGTAAAAACAAAATTCTCGACCGGCTGACCGAGCTTGTCATTGCCCCATTTTACCGTATGAACATCGCCCGCAAGCTGATGCTGGGATACAGTGTCTTGTTTCTGCTGCTGGTGGGAATCTCCGTGCTGGCGTTGTATAACCTCAATCTGCTCAATGATATCAACAGCAGCATTCATGAGACCGATCTGCCGGTCGCCAGAATATCGGGCGAAATGACCGATGTCATTTTAGCGCAGGAATTTTATGTCCAGCGCTACCTTATTTTAAAAAGCCCGGATGTTTTCAAGGATTTCTGGCACAGGGAAAAGGAATTTAATAAGTTGGTCGAGCAGTTGCAGGCTTTGCCGGGTCATGAGGAATACCCCATACAAAAAATTGTCAGCCTGCAAACCGAATATAAATACATCCTTTCAGAAGCCATCGGTTGGATCGAGGATCCCGAATCAGATATATCAAAGGCATTTGAAAAAAATATCAGAGCCCAGCAGGAAAAAATCATAAAAGTCATCAAACAGATGCAAGCCCAGGCGCTTCGGCAGCAAAACGAAAAAACGGCCACGACGGCCACCATCGGTCGGTATGCCTTCAAGGCTGCCGCTATTTTATGCGGTCTGGGTTTGCTGTTTGCGCTGACAGCGGCGTTTATCATTACCCGTAATATTTCCGGGGCCATCAATAAATTAAAGCATGCCACCGGCAAGATCTCAGAGGGGGATTTCGATCACCGGCCCCAGATTCCCAACCAGGATGAGCTCGGTGATCTGGCTGATTCATTTGCCACAATGGCCCAACGGTTAAAACGCCTGGAGGAAATGTATCTGGACACCAGCCCGCTGACACGCCTGCCTGGCGGCATTGCCATTGAAAGTGTATTAAACAAACGCATCGAGTCCGGCGCTGCCATAGCCTTTTGCTTGATGGATATCGACAATTTCAAAGCCTACAATGACCATTACGGATACGCCAAGGGCAACGATATCATACAGGCCACTGCCGAAATCATCAGTGAAGCCGTTGCCCGGTATGGAAGCGAAAACGATTTTATCGGCCACATCGGCGGTGATGATTATGTCCTGATCACCACCCCTGATCTTTATCCGCGCATTTGTCAGGCGGTGATTGATCATTTTGACCGCACCATTCCCGGCTTTTACAATGAGGCAGACCGCAAGCGCGGCCATATTGTCGGTGAAAACCGCCAGGGCCAGGAAGTCAAATTCCCGCTGGCCACCCTGACCATTGCAGTGGTCACCAATGTTAAACGAAAATTTAAAAATCACATCCAGTTCGGAGAGGTGGCCGCCGAAATGAAAGAGCATGCCAAGACAGTGGCCGGCAGCAACTTCATGGTGGATCAGCGCAGTGATGATTCCCGCAAGGGCAAAAAAGACCGCAAACTCATCAGCTTACAGAATGCCAAGCGAGGTTCAAAAGGATAATCAATGCAGAGGATTAAGATGCAAACAGGTGCCGCCATATTGATGGTATTCGTATTTTGTATCGGCGGTTGTAAGCATACAACAAATTCCGGAACGATCGTGTCAGCATCGCCGAACCCGCCGGCTGCCCCGGCGGTCGCTCACAGTGAATACAATCGGGAGATTGCAAAGCTCAATCAGATCGTTAAAAAGAACAAAAAATCGTCTGCAACCAAAGAGGCCCATTTAAAGCTGGCACGCCTGCATTCGAACCACAAAAACAACAACCGCAATTATCAAAAAGCCCTCGAGCACCTGCAAGCGTACATCCGGCTGGACAACGCCAGAGTCGGCGCCGATACCCTCAACTGGCTGTCGTCGTTAAGAGAAATCGAACGTCTCTCAAGAGAGGTGAACTCACAAAATCGACAGATCAGCCAGATGAAACAAAAACTCGAACAATCCAAAAAGGAAAAATTGGCACTTTCCCGCACCAACCGCAAATTAAGGCGGGAGGAAATCAGCCTGCGCGACAAAACCCGCAAACTCAAAGAATCCAACTTGAAACTGCAAAAGACCATTGAAATGCTCAAAGACCTCGACCAGCGGCTTGAAGAAAAAAGGCGCAATTTTAACAGCAAAAGGCAGTTATACAGATAAATATTGCTGTTTGATTCTGAGCCGAAAATTGTCTATGTTCTATCAAGCTGCCTGATTCAAATTTCACCAATGTGCCAACCAAGGAGCGAAACATGAAAATCATTCCGCAGTTAGCTTCACCCTGCGGCCTCTATTGCGGTGTCTGCGCCATTTATATCGCCCATCGTGACAACAATCTAAAATTCAAGCAAAGGCTTTTGGCATTGTACCAGGGCGGTGTTCCCGGCAAAGGCACGCTGCCCAATAGTGAAAATCTCTCAGTCGAAGATATGCAATGCGATGGTTGCATTTCTGAAAATCGTTTTATGCATTGCCAGCAGTGTGAAATCCGGGATTGCACCGCAGAAAAAGGGGTAACCGGATGTCATAAGTGCAGTAAATTCCCCTGCGAGCATGTTAAAAATTTTCCGATGATTGTCGGTCAAAAAGTGATTTTAAGAGCTGTCCCCTATCGAAAAGAAGTCGGCACTGAAAAATGGATCCAGGATGAAGAAGCCCGTTATTTTTGCCCGCAGTGCGGCAACAAAGTATTTCGGGGGGTTGTCAAATGCAATCAATGTAAAAGCTTGCTGGATCTGGACTAATCTGATGGAGCGGAGGGTGGAATATGGAAGACTCGGTGCTATCGGTTGCCGAAAATCAGTTTGTGAAGATCCCGACAGAACTGTGGAAGCAGCATGTCAAGCAGACGGCAGAGGCGGTTCCAAAAGTACTGGACTTTATGACCGCGGACCATCATCGGGTACGCTATTTCGTGGTCAAGGAACTGCCGCGCATTGGAGCGCCCATCCCGCCGGAGCTCATTGCAGAAAAACTCGACCTGCCAGTTTCAGAAACACGCGCAATACTCGATGAACTGGAGGAAAACCTTTTTTTTCTGGTTCGAAATGAGAAAGGGGCTGTCCTCTGGGCTTTTCCGGTCACGGCAGACCAAACGCCGCACCGGTTATCGTTCAGCACCGGTGAAAGCATAAATGCCGCCTGAGCTGTTGATGCAATTGCCACGCCCTTCGTGCAAGGGCAACTGCGGAAGGAATCCCTTACCGTCACCCTATATACGGTTTGCGCGCATTGCAATCAGGCGATCAGGATCGAAATAGATAGCAAATTGAGCTATCGGGTTCATCCGGACAGTTGCACGCCTTATATACTATCACCCCAGGTAAACTGGGAATCTTTTTCGGCTCCGAATATCATACCTGACTTCTGACAGAAATCCGTCTTCTTCTGGTCAGAAGAACATGCCAGAGAACAACTCAAAAAACCAGAAACGGTTCGAGGATTGGTTTTAAGCATTGAACAGGCTGTCTTCTCAATACCGAAGATCCAGGCTGCGCTGTTTGACTTTCGCTAACCTGAAGGGCAACATTGGCAAATGTCTACTAAAAAGACCACAACCGATCCATCGCATTAGCTTCATGGGAGTAAGCGTGCACACCGCAATAAAGCATCATAACTCTCAAAGCAGCCTTATAACGGAATAAACATGGCAGAGCATGACGAGCAAATCAAAGCGCTAATCGAATTGCATCGCGGCCTGATGCGCCAGGGGCCGGGAGACCCATCATTTTCAAAGCATATTTTATCCCTGCTGCCTCAATTACCTGAGAATCCCCGCATCGTCGATCTGGGCTGCGGTGCGGGAGCCGGCGCATTGATTCTGGCCGAATGGTTTGATACGACCATCACCGCAGTCGATTTTGCACGTCCGTTTCTGGATGAGCTCGAAGGCCATGCCAGAGCGCAAGGCCTGGATCATCTGATTAAAACGGTCGAGGCCGATATGGGAAACCTCAAATTGCCTCCGGCCAGCATCGACCTGCTGTGGTCGGAAGGCGCAGCCTATAACCTCACATTTGAAGGGGCTTTAAAAACCTGGCGGCCCCTCATGGCGCCAAGCGGCATAGCGGTCATTTCGGAGATCACCTGGTTCACTGGCGACATACCGCTACCCGTCCTGGAATTCTGGCAGGAGGCCTACCCGCAGATTGCATCTGAGCGCGAAAATTCGGCCCTTGCGCAGGCTGCCGGATATGATCTACTGGGAGTCCATCGCCTGCCCACCCAGGCATGGTGGACCCATTACTACGATCCGCTCAAAGAGCGCATGAATGCCCTGCGACCATCGGCCGAGCCGGTCATGCGGGCGGTTATCGATGAAACAGAAGCTGAAATCGCACTTTTTGAAAAATACGGAGATTGCTACGGCTACGCATTTTATTTGCTCAAGGCCGCTTAACGGGAACGGGTCATGCGAAGCATCATATTCTGGGGATTGCTGCCCTTCATATTGCCTCAGGCCATCTATGTTAGAAAAACTGCGCCGCGCTTTACGGGAGCTGCCGGCCCTAGCAGGGGTGCCGCCGGATCCGGCAAACATTATACCCTCATTGCCATCGGCGATTCCATTATCGCCGGGGTCGGCGCGACAATCCTGGCAAAGGCCCTGGTGGGCCAAACAGCCGAAAAACTGTCCTTTTTGTTGAAATGTAAAATCACCTGGGAGGCAATCGCGAGCATCGGCGCAGTGTCACATCAGGTCATCGAGCAACTGGTGCCCCTGTTGCCGGATAATCAGCCTGATTTTATGGTAGTGTCGGTGGGCGTGAACGATGCCACCGCGCTTTCAAGCGTTGCCAGATGGCGGCAAAACGTGGCAAAACTCCTTAAGGCGCTCGGCGCTTATGCACCTGCCGCTATCATCGCTGTCGCCGGAATTCCGCCGCTCAGGGGCTTTCCGATTTTACCTCAACCCATGCGGGCACTATTTGGCATCCGCGGGGAAACCTTTGACAGGGTCTTGCGGGAAGAGATCGCAAGGCATCAAAATACGATTCATGTGCCCCTCGACTTTGAACCCGAACCGCACATGTTTTCAGCCGACGGCTTTCACCCATCGGAGGAAAGCTATCAGGAGTTTGGCGGGATGATGGCACAGGGGATTGCCGACAACTTTAAAGCCATCGCCTCAGAATAAAAAAACGTATTTGCATCAAAGGGCATTTCGAGGATGCCGTCAGCCTGCCGCATGCGCGCATCAATGAAGATACGCTCAAAGATGATCGGCGGTGTCACCGGCTGGATCGATGAGGGCTTTCACCTTGTAACCGGATAATGTAATGGCCGACATCCGCATCCAAGATCTTGAAACTGATCATCTGCCGGCAGCACGGAAGCTTGTTAAGCGTGTTTTCCCCTGGCAAAGCCCTATTGAAAGATTGAGTTTTTATGCAATCGCACATCGTCGTTCTCCGCTGATGAGACCGATTTTGGCGCTTGTCGGTGTGGACGAGATTTTGAATTTCTGGATTGCTGTTGACAATGTGTCAGAGCAGGTAGTGGGTACAACCGGCCTTTATGCTTACACGCGGGATGCCACAGACGCTGTCTGGCTCGCCTGGTTCTGCGTAGCGCCTGAAGCCAGAAGAAAGGGCCTTGGTTCGCGCCTGCTGGATTTTTCTATCGCTGAGGCACAGAAGACCGGACGACGCTACTTGCGGCTATACACATCCGACGATCAGCGTGAAGCAGCTGCACAACAATTATATGACAGTCGCG
>JASFJF010000147.1:0-8750 GCA_050122255.1 Desulfobacterales bacterium | reverse complement strand
CAAGGTGCCGATGTTGCCGGTCGTATCGTGGCGGTGGGGGAATCTGTACCTTCAGAGCGTATCGGCCAGCGCGTCCTGGTTGACCCCTGGCTGCGTGATCCTTCCGATCCGGGCAATCGCAATCTGGCAACCTACCTTGGCAGCGAAAGGGACGGGGGCTTTGCGCAGTATACGACCTTGCCTGCCGAAAATGCGTTTGTGATAAATTCCAGGTTGACGGACGCAGAACTGGCCACCTTTCCCTGCTCCTATTCGACCGCCGAAAATATGTTGCATCGTGTCGGGCTTGGCGAAGGTGAAAAAATATTCATACCGGGTGCTTCCGGCGGAGTGGGCTCAGCCCTGGTACAATTGGCAAAGCGGCGAGGAGCCTGGGTGCTGGCGATGACCGGCCGGACAAAAATGGATGCTATTCGAGATTTGGGCGCCGACGAAGTTGTCGCTAGAGGGCAAGAAAACCTTGCGCATCAGATGGGTGCAATTATACGGGGTGATGAAGTCGATGTCGTCGCCGATGTTGTCGGGGGACCGGATTTTTCGATCTGGTTTGAACTGTTGTGCCGGGGCGGGCGTTATGTGACGTCGGGGGCGATTGCCGGGCCCATTGTAGAGCTGGATTTGCGCACCCTTTACCTAAAGGATCTTGAAATGCATGGGGCCACCGTCTTGCCGCCGGGGATATTTGACAACCTGGTTGGCTACATCGAAAGAGGCGACATTCGGCCGCTACTGGCCGGAGAATTTTCAATTAATGACATCAGAATAGCGCAGGAAGCGTTTCTGGCCAAAAAACACATTGGAAATTTTGTGATTTTACCGCAATAGGAGCGTTCGTTATGCGATTGGGCTTACATACCTACAGTCTGCATTTGCACGGCATGGGACAGAACTGGGGCGGCTTCAAGCTGCAGTGGGAGCCGGTTTGGGACATCTTTGGCCTGATGGACGAAGCCAAGCGGCTGGGACTTGACGGGTTGCACCTGACGGCTGCCGATCTGGGTGCGACCGATTCTGGCCACTTGCGCGGCGTCCGCCGGGCAGCGGAGGAAAGAGGACTTTACCTGGAATATAACTTTTCGCTGGACGCATCTGAATACGATGATCGTTTGACCCATACAATGGAGGAGGGCATTGCCATCGCTGAAGCGCTGGGTTCGGACATTGGCAAAATAAGCATGGATGTCCGGCGACCGCATCCCGTCTGCGGGTCGGCCTTTCATCCGGAGGTGATTCCCCAGCTGGAAGAAGTTGCGCGCAGGGCTGAAGCTGCCGCACCTGTCGCCCGGAATGCCGGTGTCCGGCTCTGTCTGGAAAATCACACCGAAGCGTTCAGTGATGAAGTGCTCTGGATCATCAATCGCGTCAACCACCCGTATGTAGGGGCCTGCGTTGACACCAACAATTCGTTAATGGTGGGAGAGGATCCGCTGACTGCCATCCGCAAGCTGGCACCGGTATCCTTCACCAATCATTTTTCCGACCACCGTATTGTCTTTGACCAATACGGCTGTCGAATCACCGGAGTTGCCGCCGGTACAGGCGATGTGCCCATGCGCGAAGCGTATCAAATCATCAGAGCCAATCCCAATATGCAACGCCTGAATATCGAGGTGGAGTTCGATCCCGGCGAAGCTGATCCCGAGGTGGCCCGCCGCCGTGAGTACCAGGCCGTTGTGGATAGCATTCGGTTCGTGCGTGAGGACTTGGGCGTGGGTCAGGAAAAGAAACGCTGATGGCGTAAACCAAAATTAACTGGAAAGGAGGTGTTTTGAATGGCAAAAGGCGATTACAGTATCCGGTATGATCCGGACAGGCTCAGAGACATGATTGAAAAGGGGATGAGCGCCAAGGAAATTACCAAAGAGCTAAAAATATCACCCTTTACCCTGCGGGAACATCTGGCGATGCTCCAGGAATCTGACAAGAAAATCTATGTCATCGACGGTCTCTTTGATTATTCTCCGGCAGAAAAGCCAAAGGTAAAGAAGGAGGGGATTATTTTTTCAAAAGAGATGCTTGAAAAAACCGGCTTTACCCTGGGTGATTGCTTTGAGATGATCGTCGAAAAAGACCGCATCATCTTACAACGAATTGAAGGCGAATGTTCAGGAGATGACTAAGCACAGCTCGGGCATGGGCAACAGCGTTCTGCAGTACCCCAAAAAACCATGCATGTGCCGGCAGCCGGATCCATATCAGGTCGGCTGGCCGCGATGAAGGGCTGGAAAATAAATCCGAATGAGATGCGATGCATCCGAAAATCCCTTGTTATTTGCCAATGGAGGGGGTGAAGGAGGTGTTTTATGGCCGAGCAAGATTTTAAAATCAGGACTGCAGAAACAATCAAAAATTTGGACAACAAGATCTTGAAATACGATATCCAGCCTGTGGTTTTTTTTGTGGCCGCCGGGCTGATTTTTGCCGGCGTGATCTTTACGATCCTCGCCGGCGATGCCGCCGTAAATCTGTTCTCCGGCATAAAGAATTGGATGTGCAACTACACCGGGTGGTTTCTGGTGCTGACCATGAATGTTGTGCTGGCCACCTGCATCGGGATCATGGTCTCGCCTCTGGGGAGGCTGCGCATCGGCGGGTCGGACGCCGAGCCTGAGTTCGGCTATCTGAGCTGGTTTGCCATGCTGTTTAGCGCGGGGATGGGCATCGGCCTGCTCTTTTACGGGGTGGCCGAACCCATGTTCCACTACGTCGCCAACCCGCTTTCTGAGCCCGGCACCATCGAAAGTGCCAAAGTCGCCATGCAGCTGACCTATCTGCACTGGGGATTCCATCCCTGGGGCATCTATGCGCTGATTGGGTTGGGGCTGGCATTTTTCGGCTTTACCAAGGGCCTGCCGTTGTCGATCCGCAATGTTTTCTATCCGGTTTTGAAAGAGCGCATCTATGGCGGGTTGGGCAACACCATCGATATTCTGGCCACGATCTCCTGCCTATACGGCGTCGCCACCTCTCTGGCCTTCGGCGTTCAGCAGGTTAACGCCGGCCTGGCGCACTTGTTCGGCATCCCGCAAAACGCCGGCATTCAGGTGATATTAATTGCTGGTATTACGGCGCTGGCCACCTGGTCGGTGGTGCGCGGCCTGGAAGCCGGTATCAAAGTGCTCAGTAACATCAATATTGCTCTGGCCCTGCTGTTAATGCTCTTTGTTGCGCTTCTGGGTCCGACCCTGTTTTTGTTCAACGGGTGGATCGAAAACCTGGGCAATTACATCCAGAATTTTTTTGATCTGGGTTTCTGGAACGAGACCTATACCGAAGGCGGCACCTGGCAAAACGGCTGGACCATTTTTTACTGGGCCTGGTGGATCGCCTGGTGTCCATTTGTGGGCATGTTTATTGCCCGCATCTCCTACGGGCGTACCCTGCGCGAATATCTGGCATGTGTGCTGGTCGTGCCGACGCTGGTGACCTTTACCTGGATGACCGTTTTCGGCAATAGTGCCATTTATATCGAACGGTTTGCGGCCGGTGGCATGGCCAAAGCCGTTCAGGAAAACATCCCGGTCTCCCTGTTTGTCTTCCTGGAGAGTTTCCCGCTCAGTTTTGTGACGTCTATTCTGGCGATGGTCGTGGTCATTTTCTTTTTTGTAACCTCTTCGGACTCGGGCTCCATGGTGATTGATATCATCACAGCTGGTGGCAACCCGGATCCGCCCAAGCCCCAACGGTTGTTCTGGGCCATCCTCGAAGGTACCGTTGCGGCGATTCTTTTGCTGGGAGGTGGCATGGTGGCACTGCAAACCGCGGCCATCAGCACCGGGCTGCCCTTTGCCGTCGTCATGTTTCTGATGTGCTTTGCGGTCGTCAAAGGGCTTATGGATCATGTCAAAGAACATGGATACGACTGATTGGGGCAGCCGGTCGGCGGGGTTGCATCGCCTGATACAAGCCAATGCATGTTGCCGACTGAGGCATGCGCATTATTGGAAAATGTCGCCCGTTTTAAGATAGGAGGTCCTTATGAAAAAGATGACAACCATTTATGATACGGCAAAGTTGTTTTTAATATCAGTTTTGTTGGTGGCCCTTGCTTGCGTCCCGTGCGGGGCCCAGCAGAAGACGGTACGCTTATCCTATGTGGAATGGTCCGAAACAGTGGCTGCCACGAATATGGTCAAAACAGTCATACAGGAAAAGCTCGGCCATGCCTGTGAAATCGTGCCGATGACAGCGGATAAAATGTGGGAGGCGGTGGCCACCGGCAAGGTCGACGGGATGGTGGCGGCCTGGCTGCCGACGACTCACGGCCATTACTATGAGCAATACAAAGATCAGATCGAGGATCTGGGCCCGAATATGGTCGGGACCCAAATCGGACTGGTGGTGCCGGATATTACTGTGGGGCGGCAGACGGCCTCATCCGGGCAACGCAATGAACCCTACATAAAGGCCATTTCAATTGATGATCTGAAAAAATATGCGGATAAGTTCAATCGCCGAATTATCGGCATCGATTCCGAAGCCGGTATTATGAAAAAGACCCGCGAAGCCATGCGGGAGTATGGTCTGTATAATTTTGAGCTGGTCAAAGGCAGCGAAGTCTCTATGGTCGCCGAGCTGTCCAATGCCGTCCGAAAACAGCGCTGGATCGTGGTTACCGGATGGCAACCCCACTGGAAGTTTGCCCGCTGGAAACTCAAATTCCTGGACGACCCCAAGAACATTTTTGGGGGCAAGGAAAAAATCCATACCATCGTGCGCAAGGGTTTAAAGGATGATATGCCCGATGTTTACCGGTTTCTTGACAAATATAATTGGGCGCCTGCAGATCTGGAACAGCTGATGATCTGGATCCAGGAGGATGAGGGCATGTATCCGGGTGAAAAGGCCCTGCGCTTCATGCGCTATCACGGCGATCAGGTGCAATCATGGCTGGAGTGACAGGGGTGTAACGCAGTGCGCCGCAGCTGTCGGGTATCGCACACCTTTTTTTGCGTATGACGACCATTAAATCCAAAAAGCAAGTACGTTTGCGATTGTGTGCAGCATCGTTAACGTACATGGTTCTTTGCCTGGGTATCGGTATTTGTCTGGTACTGATGCTGGCGGCCGGCCATCAGGCCACCGCACAGAACCAGCCGAAGCTGCTTGTATCAGCCAATGAAAGGGGCCGGGCAGATGGGAATTCGATTTCAATGGCGCGGGCTACCTGGGATACCGGCTGGTTTCAGGCCGAGATCTTCAAAAGGTTGTTGGAAGAATTAGGCTATCCGGTCAAAGAGCCGCAAACCATGGACAATCTGGCGTTCTATCTGGCAGCCGCCGGAGGGGAGATGGATCTGTGGGCCAACGGCTGGTTTCCCAGTCATAACCTCTTCGTTGAAGACGAGCGCGTGCGGGGCAGAGTTGAAGCAGTCGGCTTTGAAGTCAGAGCCGGCGCGCTTCAGGGATATCTGGTGGACAAAAAAACAGCCGATGCGGTGGGAATCACCACCCTGGGCGAATTAAAGGACCCCCAAATTGCCGCCGTCTTCGATCGCAACGGCAATGGCAAGGCTGATCTGATCGGTTGTAATGTCGGTTGGGGCTGTGAGCGGGTCGTTGAACATCACTTGGATGCGTATGATTTACGTTCAACTGTTGAACACATCCAGGGTGATTATGCGCCCATGATGGAAGAAACCATCGGCCGCTACCATCGGGGCGAACCCATTTTGTTCTACAGCTGGACACCTAACTGGACGGTGGGCACATTGGTGCCGGGCAAAGATGTGGTCTGGCTGGAGGTGCCATTTGCCAGCCTGCCTGCAGAAAAAGAAAACCTTAAAAGCCAGACGACTATCAAGGGCGTTCCCGGATGCGTAAGCGACCCTTGTGCGATGGGGTTTCCACCCAACAACATCCGGGTTGTAGCCAACAAACAATTTCTGGACAGGCATCCGGACGTCAAACGCCTGCTGGAACTGGTCAAAATTCCGCTCAAGGACATTTCCCGACAAAACGCCAGGATGCTCAATGGCGAGGACGACGATGATGACATCCGGCGTCACGCCCTGGAATGGATCGCACGCCGCCGGGAACAGATCGACCGGTGGCTGGCGGCGGCCAGGGCCCTTCAACCGGCCCAACTACCGCAACCCTCTTCACAACTTGCCTTGGCGCCGCTGCCAGCTTCAGAGGCGCTGCGGGTGGTCACCAAGCGTTTCGAGCCGTTTGTGATCTATCAGGACAAGCAGTATACAGGTTTCAGCATCGAGTTGTGGGAAAAGATCGCCGAAAGCCTTGGCATGCCATATGAGCTCTACGGTGTAAATACTATTGCCAAGCTGCTGGATGAGGTGGAGCGTGGCGCAGCAGATGTCGCTATTGCCGGTATCAGTATAACGGCTGAGCGGGAACAGGTCCTTGATTTTTCGCATGCATTCTTCGAGAGCGGACTTCAGATTATGGTCCCAGTGAGTTCCGGATCCATTATCGGAGAAGTTGTTTCTAAAATTTTTTCAGTAATTTTTTCGCGTGAGCTTTTATACGGTGTTGCCATTTTTGGGGTTGTACTGCTCATCGCCGCACATATTATTTGGATTCTGGAGCGGCGCCATAATCCCCAATTTCCCGGGGGCTATCTTCAGGGTCTCTGGCATTCGATCTGGTGGGCCGTTGTCACGGTCACAACCGTCGGCTATGGGGATAAGACACCCAAGGGAACCATCGGGCGGCTCTTTGGCCTGGTCTGGATTTTGGCCGGATATTTCGTTTTCGCTTATTTTACCGCCAGCGTAACGAGCACGGTAACGGTCCAGGAGTTACTCGGAACCATCGACAGCCCCCGGGACCTTTTCGGAAAACAGGTAGCAACCGTTGAAAGAAGCACTGCAGCCGACTTTCTTGCTGCACAAGGTATAGCGGCTGTTAAGGTCGAAAGTGTAGACAACGCCTATCCGCTCTTGGAATCCGGAAAAGTGGATGCCATTGTTTACGATGCACCGGTCTTGCAGCACCACGCTTCCAGAAAAGGAAAAGGCAGGGTCAAAGTGGTCGGCTTACTATTCGAAGAACAAAATTACGGGATTGCGCTTCAGGTCCGCAGCCCCTACAGAGAAAAAATCAACATCGCCCTCTTGAAACTTATCGAGAGCGGGGCATACCAGGAGATTGTCGATAGATGGTTTGGCTTCTGAGGTGGGCCGGAGAAGAAATTTCGGCCCCCAAATCCATTGGAAATTTGGTGTGCGAGTTAAGATCGCAAAAATCATTACAGATCCCCATTGACAGGCAGAGGCGGGCTTATCATACATCTTTTTCAAAATTGCATTGCAGGACCAACATACCCTCTTCGATGATGGTTTGAACCTTGTAAGGCAGTCTTTTAAACAGTTTGATCATGCTTTTATTGGTTGGCAGCACATAGGCCTGCAAGCTGGTGATGCCATTTTCGCGCGCCGCCTCGGTCAGTTTCTCTAAAAGAACACTGGCAATGCCCTTACCCTGCCATTCGGTTGATACCGAAAAGGCAACTTCGGCAACGGTGCCGTGCTCAAGGGCGTACATGCCCAAACCGATTATTTTTTCAAATCCCACTTCGCCGATAACGGCAACAATCGAAAAATTCTTGATATAATCCACCTGGAACATATTTTCCATATCTTCTCTGTAAAAGCTTCGACGCATCCCAAAAAAGCGGGTCTGGACATCCTTTTCATCCATGGCATAGAAATGCTCCTGAATTAAGCGATCATCCACCGGTTTTGCCGGCCGGAAGGTTATCTTCACACCGTCGAAGATCCGGGTTTCTTCCATTCTGGCAGGGTACACGCCAAATAAGGATTCGTTCAAGGTGCGATTGCGGTCGATGAGCCCATTTTCCTGTGCTGTCTGAAAGAGCCCATCGCGAAAATGCGGATGGGCCAGGCTGATCATCGCCATCGCTCTTTCTTCGATATTTTTGCCGAAAAGATTGACCATTCCAAATTCACTGACCACATAGGATACGTAGCCTTTTGGAATCGCAATTGAGCCCCTTTCTGCTTTTGAGATGATGCGGCTGGTCTGATCGTCTATGCTTCTGGCAGGAATGACAATGATGGATTTTCCTCCGGGAGAGATGGTTGCCCCCATTATGAAATCAAGCATTCCGGTGACACCGGAAAAATGATTCTGGGGCAGGGCATCGGCATATACCTGACCGCTCAGATCCATGGTGCAGGCAAAATTAATTGCCACCATTTTATTGTTCTGAGAAATAATAGCCGGGTGATTGATATAATCGGAAGGTCTAAACTCGACAGCGACGTTGTTGTGCAGCAATCGATACAATTTCTTGCTGCCAATCGCACCGCTGGCCATGAGTTTGCCCTGGTTCAAGCCTTTATAGCGATTGGTTACCACGCCTTTGAATACCAGATCCATCAGATCGTCGGTTACGATTTCCGTATGGACACCCAGATCGTTTTTATCGGCCAGGGCTTGCGCGATCGCCGGGGAAAGCTCGGCCAATCCCAGCTGAATCGTGGAGCCGTCGTCCACCAGATTGGTGGTGATGCCGGCAATATCAGCAGCAGATTCGTATTCGGGTAAATCATAGGCAATCAACAGGTCCTCTTCATGTTCAACGAGCACATCAACATCTTTCAAATGAATAAAACTATGCCCCGGTACTCTGGGCATCCTGGGGTTTACCTGGGCGATTACAAAATCCGCAGATTGAGAAGCAGCCAGGGTGACATCAACAGAAATGCCCAGGCTCATCCAGCCGTAATCATCGGGCGGAGACACCTGGATTAATGCGAAATGCA
>JASFJF010000146.1:0-8810 GCA_050122255.1 Desulfobacterales bacterium | reverse complement strand
ATGAAACGCTCAAGCAATTAAAACGCTGTTTGGTTGAGCCCTAACTGCATTGATGAGATATTTTTTCGCTGCACATTAGGAGTGGTTTTAAATATCTGATGGGTCGGGGCGTTTTGCTAAATTGATCGCGAAATGAAATATCAGCGACTTCAGCGTGCAAACTCATGATTCAGGCAATGCACGATTTCGCTGCTGATAATTCATTCCGCTAATATGAGGGGTTGGTTGGAAAAACGCCCCAGCCCCTCAGATATCTAAGATGAGATGAGCACCTCAGCAGTAGCCTTGTCCAGCATTTGCTGGAGCCGTTCTTGGGTTCGCTGCTGCACAATTTCTTTGATAACGGCAAATTTTCCGAGTACCGCTTTTTTGTATCCCATCGATAGCACAGCCAGCAGAAGGCTGAAGTCTGAATGATAATCATTTTCAAACTTCATCCGCAATTCGGCTTGCACGGCATCCAGTTTATAGATTTTCTGCAGGATGGCCATGAGCTGCTCGTCGGATCTGTCGTTATCTGGGCTGCAATCTACCTTGCCGCAATAATCGATCTCAAATCGCACTATCTCAGGCGGAAGCACCAGTCCAAACTTTTGCCACATTTGCAGTAATGTTTTCCGATCCCTCCGGCTTTTCTCAGTTCGTTTTTTTCCGAATTCCGCACTCCACAGTCCATAGGCCCGGCAGGCAAACGGGCGCCATTTATAAATGCTGCAGGTGCCCTTTTCAAGAAAAGGACATGCGCTGCGACGGATGGGATTGGTCAGATAGAATTCCAAAAACTTCAGCAGAATCCGAGTGCGGGCATCAGCAGGCATTTCCTGAATGACCCGGATCCACCGCAGGGCTTCCAGCAGGGTCATTTCCGGTAAAAATGCGCAGCACACGCCGGGTTGTTCACACTGGCAGCGTGTCTTCGGCAAACAACCATATAAATTTTGCAGCTCTGAAAACAGCGGCTGAACATCCTTTGTGGCTGCGTTTATTTCTTCAATCGTAATCATTTTTTAATTTGTATTTTGAAAAACAAAGTCGAATAAATCCCAAACATCAACGCACAAATTCGACTCGGCTGATCTTGTTGAAGTTCTCTAACACTATTTCACATGTGATGTGGGATCTCGCTAAACGTGAGAATAATATACGCGACCTATAATTTTTTAGCATATTGAAGCTATATCAAAAATAGTGGATAACGCCCAAGAGCGCGGCACAAAACCGATTCAAAAACGGAGCATACACGTTAGTATTCGAGCATTTTGAGTCGGTTTTTAACAA
The DNA here is from genome assembly GCA_050122255.1 of Desulfobacterales bacterium. GTDB lineage: Bacteria > Desulfobacterota > Desulfobacteria > Desulfobacterales > JAHEIW01 > JAHEIW01. The sequence continues at coordinate 7,532 of JASFJF010000146.1, read as the reverse complement.
AGCCCTTGGGTGTTAGATGCATTTTTGAGATACCTTCAACAGCACTTATAGAGCCTCAGCAACCTCTCATCCATCACAAAATAAAATTTCATGAACGAAGATCCGTCCCAGCGGGTTCTGACGCCGTGCACTGTATTGGCCAGCGCGATGGTACTTCGCAGGTGGGTAATCATAATCAGCTGTTTGCTGTCGGCCACATCTTTGAGAAAGGCCTGCATCGACTTGTGGTTGGTATAGTCCAGGGAGGGCTCTACTTCATCCAGCAGAAAAAAGGGGCTTTCAAGTTGATGAAATATCGCCAGCTTCAGGGCCAGACTCGTAATGGATTTTTCGCCGCCGGACAATTGATGCGCCCTGCGCAAGCGATTGCCCGGAAGATTGACTTCGATCTCCAATCCCCGGCGCCCATTCTTGGCACCCACCTCCAGTCGAACCTCACCGAGCGGTATCAGATAGGACATATAGCGCTTAAATAAAGGACCGATAATATCCTGGAGACATCCAACGGTTTCTGTTACGGTATGCAGATCCAGCATTTGCCGGATGTTGTCAAACCGCTGCCAGGGATCCAGCTGAAGGATGTCATTGATTTGTTCCTGCCGGATGATGGTTGATAGACAATGCTTTAAATGATAGGCGTCTAATTTTTGGCGATAGGCTTCGCGTTCACAGCGGGTTTTATCAATCCAGTAGTGATTTTTCCCATTTTGGGTTTTTTCACGGGCCAGTTGGATGCCGGGGGCGTCTTTTTTGTCCCCCTGCTTAAGAGACAGCTCCACCCGAATTTTGGGTGCCGGCGGATAGTCCTTGCTGCCGGCAAAAAACAACTCTTTCTTTTCATAACAGCGGATGCGGCCCAGATCATTTTCGCCCAGCGCCCAAACAATTGCATCCAGGATATTGGATTTTCCGACGCCGTTATTTCCAATAATGACGCCGATGCCGGGCTGAAAACTCATGTTGGTTTCTTCGGAAAAGGATTTGAAGCCTTCAATGTTCACATCTTCTAAATAGAGATTATTCATCTTGATTCTTTTCCTTATAGCGTCTGCGAATTTCGGCGATGAGCTCTTCCTGCATAGGGATAAGGGCTTCATAAACCAGGTCGCCATCCAAAGCAACGCTGGGCAACGACTTGGCCTTCAGTTCTCGAAAGCGCTGCACCCCTTCACGAGTGCGCATATCCCACTCATGCACTTCGATGATTTTTTGGATGTCTTGCGGTAAAACCTTTACCGATTCCGCCATATACACGCAGGCAACTCATTGGCGAAAATCGGTCAACAGCACATCCACCAACACGGGTTGTGTCAAAATCATCCTCCTTCGGTTTCGGCCTTCATGATCTTAAATTCGATCTTTTCATCATCAACTTCCAGCAGAGCCCAGGATAATCCCTTTGTATCCCTTGCCGGACCGAGACTGATGAAATCCTTATCGGCGATATGCCAGTGGCCCCATTTTTTGAGCTGGCTAAAAATAATAATATCGGCGTGAAATTGGGGTATCATCGCCTCTAAGGCCGCAAAAACGGTTTCATCCTGCATGAAATCGGTCAACCCACACACCATATTCATTTCCAGTGCAAAGGGTTCAAAGTCGGAATAATCGGGAAGCTTTTGAATGTAATCGCCGAAAAAGACAATCCCTGTTTTATGCTTCATATGAAAACGCAGAACCTGGGGCAGGCGCAGCAGCCAATCCCTTTCTTTTTGTTCAAGCGGCGGCATGCTTTTTTTCTCTTGAGCCCGGGCATAGCGCCAGTCGTTTTCCCCCTGGATACAGATAATCTTGTGTTGCCGTATTTTCTGAATCAAGTTCTTGTTTTGGTCAGAATCTCCCGTCAGGTTCCCAACGCAATAGACCGTTTCTATGCCGCTGTTATGCATGTGTTGAATGATTTGCTGAAAGACAGCGGAATTGCCTTCTGTGGCACTGATAAGGCCAACCCGGCGTCTGTTCGAAGGGTCGCTATGAACCCGAAACGATTCGGCGGGCTTTAGGTTGCCGTTTTCAGCGGCGGTAACCGCGGCCGCTAGTTGATCGGGGCAGGAGGTTCCATTGCGACAGTCTATACCCATCAGGTATTCCAGGGCTTCTGCCAGTGGTTTTCCTTCTAAAAGACGCGCCACCAGCTGAGCGTTGCCTGGGCAGCCACCGCCCACAAAACGGATTTCCTCAAGATGGCCGCCGACGAGCTGAAAATGAATCTCAGGTGGGCAGACGCCCTGAGTTGGATAAATAAACCGCTTTGTTTTGGTTTCCGCGGGCATTTAATCAACCATACAAGTTACAGGCTTGACCCCAATTAGAATGAAAGAAGGCCATTCAAATGCGTATAAAATTCTTTACACGATCCCCTGACAGATAGAAATCGTCTAATAGTCGATTTTTTTATAGAAAAAAGATGGTTTTAGCAAGAGACAAAGCGCTGGAGGGACACCTGCAGACGGGTTTTTTAAGCCAACGCAAATCAAAACGAACCAGTGTCAATCAATGGTTGAATGCAGGTATGTTTTGGCCGTATTCCAGGTCTTCTGAAGAATGCCGAGAGTGCCATTGCACACTTCGGTACGCAGACCCAACAACTCATTAAAGGCCTTTGAATTTTGTGTCATCTCTTCAAGGGACATAATGGGTGTCGAAATCAAAAGCGACCGTTCATAGTGCTTGAACAGCCTTTTGGCCATTTCGGGGCTCAGGTTGCCAAACTCCTGTTCAAACATGCGCCGCCAATGGGTTGTCCAGCCCGGTATCATAAAAAACGTCCCTGCAACCTGGCATTGCTCCTCATAATAGCGTTCACGCCCGCCGATCAGAAGACCGATACAATCATCAACCGGATGATCCTCATCCATGGGGATAAAAATGGGAACCCCGGCCCCGGATAGCAGATCTTTGGGTTTTTCCAAGGCGTTACCGCATAAACCATATCCGAGCACCAGGGCATCCACATGGGGCCCAATGGCAACTGCCGCCTCAATTAAGCCCTGTTGAAGAGTTTGTTTGCGATTATGCAGGGCCAATTCTAAAACACCGACCAAAACTTCCAGCGGCCCTTCGGCAGCAGGGGTAAAGGCCTCAAGGTGCGGGATTGGTTTTAAGTTGTCTTTTTTGAAGGATTCAAGCGCTGCAATCAGGTGAGCGGAGCGTTCATCTTCAAGAACGGTAATGCAGCCCACGTCTTTGTCCGCAGCCAGAAGTCTGGCAAATTCCAGTTCTAAAATCTCACAGGTCAAAACGCCCAGAATGGCCATTGATCATTATTCTTCCAAAATTTTGCTAACTTAATTATTGACATCTTAAAAGAATACTTCCGTATATACATATGATCCTGCATAGCGGTCATCCACCAGCAGGGTGACACTGCGAATCATCTCATCGTGCCCGCACAAATAAAAATCATATGCTTTGGGCGGTAGATTGGCAGTGATACAATCAGCTACATGACCCTGAAACATTCCTTCGGGTTTGGGCACCGCGGCTTGAGACGATGGCAAACATGGATAATAAGCTGATTTAATTTTTTTAAAATAAGATTGATAGTATAATTCCTCAGCGGCCCTGGCCTCATGAAAAAGGGTAAAGTTCTTTATGCCCGACCGCGCAAATGACACAAATGGTGCAATCCCGGTGCCGGTGGCCACAAAGACGGGAGCGCGCTGCGAAGGCTTGAAAGTGAAATATCCATGCGGACCAGTAAATTTAAATTGGGCACCCATCTCGGCATTGGCAAGGATTGGAGTAAAACGACCTTCAGGCACGTGATGCACGCAGAGCTTTAAATTAGCGTCTTGCGGTGAAGAAAGCAAAGAATAATATCTTTCTATTGATTGGTGGATAAAACAAATCGTATGACCGGCTTTAAACTCAAATGATGCCGGACGACTCAGTTCGATTTCAAATACGTTTTTTGACAACCACTGGTGCTTCAATATTTTGGTGGTTTCAACCCGACGGGCATCTTCCGGCGGGGATGACTGTATTTCTGCTCCCATGGGACATGTCTCCCATTTTTGGAAATTGAAAATATTCGCGAATCAACTGCAATAATGCTATCAGGTAACTGCGGTGCCCTGAGCGGCTGATGGCTCAGTTCACTAATATTCAATTCATAATAGGGTGTCAAGCATGATAGCATCGAGGTCTTGCTGATTAACCCGGGACATGCGAGCCGGAAATCGGAAATCCCGAAGATAAAGATTGGCCGTTGTCTATGAGCTGAATTTCTGTTAAATGTCGGCAGGGGTTCGTTTAACTCATCTTTAATGCTAAGGAAAATGATATGAATGATTTTGAAAACATCTCCCAAAACCTGGTTAAAAGTCTGTCCCTGCAATATGACCCAGTCGGTGTCACGCTTTACCGGGAAGCCGATTCACTGCCAACCCAGGTGCCATCTGCGCAAAAAGAATATAAAAGCTATTGCCATGCGCTGGTAGCCGCCGGGGAAGGTGAAGTGCTGCTTTTAAAAAAGGAGCAAATGGGTTGCAAGCTCGGGACCTCGGTTCTGGGAATGGAAATAGATATGGAAGCCTACCTGGATGACGGGGTTCTTGAAAAGTACGGAGTGGGACTCTTTGAATCAGAAGAAGCTTCGGCTGAAACGATTCTGAAATCATCGTACCTGGAAAAGGGCAAAACCCGGGCGGCGCTGATCGCGCCGCTGTCCAATTTTAAGCAGCTGCCGCAGGTGGTCATTTTTACAGCCAACAGCGAACAGGTGATGTGGCTGCTTTACGCCTTGAATTATGAAAAAGGCGGCCGCATGGACCTGCCCCAGTCCGGAGGGGCCCTGGGAGGCTGTGCTGATATTACCGCCCTGCCAATTCTGGAAGGGGTGCCCAACATTACGTTTTTGGGTTTGGGCTGCCGGCTTAAATCATCTGTGGGCCCTTGTGACCTGATGCTGGGGGTCCCCGGAGATCAACTGGAGATGCTGGCCGACCATATTCTGGATATGGCCAAACCGATTGCCATGCTTAGAAAGCAAAGTAACGGCTCACTGAAATAACAGGACATGCATCCATGGACAACCTTTGGATCATCGGTGGCGGGAAATTTGGCCTTAAAGCGGCCACAGCGCTCAGCAAAGCAGATTCCTTAAAAAAGGTAACGATCGTCGAAAACCAAAGTGCCGTTTGCAGCCAATTGGAGCGGCTGGGGTTTGAGGTCGTTTGCTCGGACGCCATTCAATTTGTTGTACGCAATTTGACGAGCGCGCACTTCCCAGAGTGGATTGTGCCTGCCGTTCCTTTGCACCTGGCCTATGAATGGATCAAGGCCAAAATATCGGCCAAATTTACTGTAGAGAGGATTGATATACCGCAAGATTTGGTCAAGGCACTTCCAAACCCCATCCCGGGAGAAACCGGACAACTCTTTATAAGTATAGCCGATTTTCAATGTCCCGCAAGCTGCTCTGAGCCGGATGGCATCTGCACTTACACCGGCAAACCACGGCCGATGATTCTGCATGAATTTTTAAGATCGATACAGCTAAACGATTTCCAATCCGTTGCCATCCACAGCCATCAACTGGCAGCCGGGGTGGGTGGATATACACCGGCAGCTTTATTTGACGCGCTGAGTCAGATCGAGGATATACAGGCACCTGTTTTACTATCCACAGCCTGCAGCTGTCATGGTGTCATGAATGCCTTCAAGTTAATACATTGAATTAATCAAATCGGAAAAAGCTTCGTTGACGAACTTGCGTTTGACTTTCATGGTGGGGGTGACTTCACCGTCTTCCTCATACAGCTTTTTGGGCAAGATGCAAAATTTTTTGACCTGCTCAACCCGGGCAAGCGTCTCGTTGACGGCCCTGACTTCGCCTTCGATCAATTTTTTGATGTCCACGTCCCCGGTCAAGTCTTTGTAGGTTGAAAATTGAATTTTATGATCTTGGGCGTATTTTACCACATTGTCTTCATCGATCATGATCAGGCAGGTTAAATATTTGCGCCGGTCGCCGATCACAACCGCATCATTGATATAGATGCTGGCCTTGAGCTTGTTTTCGATATATTGGGGCGTGATGTTCTTGCCGCCGGCGGTAACGATAATATCCTTTTTGCGATCGGTGATCTTTAAAAAACCATCCTCATCCAGCTCACCCACATCGCCGGAATGCAACCAGCCATCGACGACTGTCTCGGCTGTCGCTTGCGGATTCTTAAAGTATCCTTTAAAAACACCCGGAGATTTGACCAATATCTCACCGTCATCGGCAATTTTGACTTCAAGGCCGGTCAGCGGCGGACCGACGCAGCCAAGTTTTACACGCCCGATACGTGAAACGGTGGTCACCCCCGTACCTTCGGTCTGGCCGTAGCCTTCGACCAGGTTAACGCCGATGGATTGATAAAAATGCAAGATTTCCGGGGCGATGGGCGCCGCACCCGAAATGGCCACCCGCAGGCGATCAAAGCCCATGCGCTCTTTGAGTTTGCGAAAAACGCTATAATAGGCAAGTTTGTAGAGCAACTCTTGATAAAGCGGCACCGCTTTAAAATTCATCTTCAGGTCCGCACGCTTGTTGCCAATTTTAAGGGACGTATAAAAAACCAGCCGCTTAAACCAGGTGGCATCGGACATGCGGATCTGGATTGCCGAAAAATATTTCTCCCAGATCCGCGGCACCGCATGCCCGACTGTGGGTGATATCTCCATCATGTTCTCGGCCACGGTATCCGGGCTTTCGATAAAATTGACGATATGCCCGCAGGTAATATGGCCCAGCACCGTAAACAGCTGCTCGAAAATATGACACAGCGGTAAAAACGACATGATCTCATCTTTAGCGCTCATCGGGTTGTCTGTGGTAATGGCATGCCCCATCCACAGGCAGTTGCGATGGGTGAGCATGGCGCCTTTGGGCGGCCCGGTCGTCCCCGAGGTGTAAATCAGCACCGAGAGATCTTGCGGTTCTATCGTGCTGATGCGTTTCAAGAAGATTTGCGGATCCTCAGCCGCTGCCCGGCGGCCCATGTCGAGCAGTTCATCAAAGGTCATGACCATCGGATCTTTAAACTGGCGCAGACCCTCTGTATCCCAGACAATGACCTTCTTCAGGTAGGGAGCCTTGTCTTTAAAATGTAGCCATTTGTCCAGCTGCTCTTCGTTTTCGACAAAAAAGAACCGGGCCTCTGAATTGGCGACGACATATTCAACCTGCTGCCAGGCATTGGTGGCATAAACCCCGGTGGTGGCTGCCCCGCAGCATTGAATTCCCAGATCAGCATAAACCCACTCCGGGCAGTTGTCACCGATGATCGCTGCTGTCTCGCCGCTTTCAAGCCCCAAGGACATCAGCGCACAGGCCACCGCTTTGACCTGCGCATGGTAGTCGTTCCAGGTAATGTCGTGCCAGAGGCCGAACTCTTTTTTGCGCAGGGCCACCCGATCACCCCATTTTTCCACCGCTTTTAAAAACCGGCTCGGCACCGTCTCGTTTGCATTATTGCTCATGGATTTCAATCCATTCTGCATTTTTTCATAATTCTCTTCAAATTTATTGGAAGATCGGG
>JASFJF010000145.1:0-8855 GCA_050122255.1 Desulfobacterales bacterium | reverse complement strand
GGATAGCACCGTTGAGGAAATCGCCGCGATGAGCAACAGGTCCATTGAGGCGGTTGAGAAAACGCTGCTACAGATGCAATCTTTCGATCCAATTGGTGTATGTGCTCGAGACCTGAAGGAATGTTTGCTGATTCAGGCCAAACATTTCGGTTTCGAAAATACAGTCGTTTGCGACATCATCAATGATCATCTTCATGACTTAGAAAAGAAGAACTACAAAGGCATCTGTAAAGCATTAAAAATCAACATGGATGATGTGGTTTCAACGGTCAACATCATCAAGGCATTCGAGCCCAAACCCGGCCGCCAGTTTAGCGAAGAAACGCAGCAATACATCAATCCGGATATCTACGTTTATAAGCTCGAAGATGATTTTGTGATTATGCTCAATGATGACGGGATGCCCAAACTGCGCGTCAATTCATTCTATAAAAAAACCATCAGTCGCGGCAAAAAAATTTCGGGAGAGGCCGAAGATTACATTCAGGATAAAATACGGTCGGCTGCCTGGTTGATTAAAAGCATCCATCAGCGCCAGAAGACCATTTATAAGGTGATGGAAAGCATCTTGAAGTTTCAACGGGATTTCTTTGAAAAGGGCATTGCCTATTTGAAACCGATGGTGCTCAGGGATGTGGCTCAGGATATCAGCATGCACGAATCCACTATTAGCCGCGTTACGACCAATAAATACGCTTACACTCCGCAGGGCATATTCGAATTAAAATACTTTTTTAACAGCTCCATCAGGCGGTCGCACGGTGGCGATATCGCATCCGCAAGTGTTCAGGAAAAAATACGGCAAATCATTGCGGCTGAAAATCCTAAAAAGCCATACAGCGATGATAAAATCTCACAACTGTTAAAGCAAGACCATGACATTCACATCGCACGCCGAACCGTTGCGAAATACCGTGAGATGCTCAAAGTGTTGCCATCCAATAAACGCAAACAAATTTAGGGGGGATTACGTATGCAGACTTCGGTAACATTTAAGAACCTCAATTCTTCCGATACCTTAAAATCATACGTTCAAGATAAACTCGATCGTTTTGATCGTTTACTCGATAATCCAGCGGAAGCCAATGTGGTTTTATCCGTTGAAAAATTTCGACATATGGCTGAGATCAATATCGTCGGAGACCGGTTGACGATAAATGGCAAAGAGGAAACCGAAGATATGTACTCGGCGATTGATATGGTCCTGGATAAAATGGAGAAACAAATAAAGAAGGGTAAAGAAAAGATCCGGGAACGACGCAGCAATGCCAGGCCTTTAAACCAGAGTATGCTGGAGGAAGATACCAGTATCACTGAAGACGAATCGGAAAGCCACATTCGAATCAAGCACATCGAATATAAACCCATGGATGTCGAAGAGGCTGCCCTGCAGCTTGACCTGCTCGATGATAATTTTTTGGTGTTTACCAATGCCCGTTCAGATCAGGTCAACGTCTTGTATCGACGCAAAGACGGCCATTACGGGTTGATTCAACCAAGCAGCTAACCTCATTGCAGGTAGCGAGTTTTGATTGCCGCGACCGCTAAAAGGTGCTATAACGCGCTACCCGCATCTCTTTGTATTTAAAATCCTGATCTGTTAAGACAGCAACACATTTGAACATACGGATAAGACGTATATGAAAATCTTAGATGTCATGCCAAAAGCAGCGATTTTGGATGATTTAAAGTCGCAAAATAAAAAAGGACTGCTTGAAGAACTAGTTGTCCCCTTGGCCGGGAGTACCGGTCTGAATTCTGACGACCTGGTGCGGGTGCTTATGGAAAGAGAGCGGCTGGGTAGCACCGGAATCGGCGGGGGCATTGGCATTCCGCATGGTAAAATTAAAGATCTTGAGTCTTTGGTGCTGGGATTTGGTTTGAGCCGCAAAGGTATCGATTTTGAATCGATCGATGGTGAACCGACCCACATATTTTTTGTCCTGATCACGCCCGAGGATTCAACCGGTCTTCACCTGAAGCTTTTGGCCCGCATCTCGAGAATTTTAAAAAATGATCAATTCAAAGAGAGACTGCTAAACGCGGCGGATCAAGATGAAATCTTTGAAATCATCAAACAGGAGGATGAAGATTTCTAATCCGCAGTGATCATCCCGGGTTTCTAAACTCCAAGACGGCCTTCGGAGTCGAAGCTAATTCGGCAATGTAGGCTATTCCAATATGCTGATTGAAGTGCGGCTTCAAGGTCTTTGAATGTGAAACAGCTAACGATCATTATAATAACCGGCCTATCGGGCTCAGGGAAAAGCACAGCTATGGCAGCTTTTGAGGATACCGGCTTTTACTGTGTGGACAACATGCCAGTCGCCCTCCTGCCCAAATTTCTGGAACTACCCATCGAAAGCGACACCGAAATGACCGGCATCGCCCTCGCGATGGACCTGCGGGAGAAAGGATTTCTGTCAGATTACAGCGGCGTTCTTAAATCGCTAAGAAAAGAAGGATACACATTTGAAATTCTCTTTCTGGAAGCTGAAGAGGATATTCTGGTGCAACGCTACAGTGCCACCCGCAGGCAACATCCGCTTTCGCAGCAGGGCAAAAGCCTACTGGAAGGCATCCGCGCCGAAAAGAAACAGTTGGCCGATTTACGGGCCGTATCCGATAAAATCATTGACACTTCAAATTATACGGTACATGAACTCAAAGCCGGCATAATGGAAATTGCCCGCAAAAGCAAGGAAAGAGTATCAATGCGGATTCAGGTGGTTTCCTTCGGATTCAAATTCGGGGTGCCCCACGATGCCGACCTCATAATTGATGTGCGCTTTCTGGTAAACCCCTATTTTGTTGCAGAATTAAAACATTTGGACGGCAATCATGCGAAGATAAAAAAATTCGTTTTAAGTCATCCAGAAACCCGGGCTTTTCTAAATAAGTATCTGGATTTGCTTGACTATTTGATACCCTTGTATGAAAAGGAAGGCAAAGCCTACTTAACGATCGCTGTCGGGTGTACCGGCGGACAACACCGCTCGGTAACCATTGCAAACGCGATATTTGATCATGTTCGAAAGACAAAGGATCAAATTGAAATTGTTCATCGCGATATAAATCAGTCGACATAGCTTAAAGGGCCGAGCCCGTTGCCCGTTAGCCCGTTGGCCGGTAAGGAAAATGTGATTCCGGTTTACGCCGCGTTGAAATGGCACAACTGGCCAAATCGGCAAACCTGAGTAAACAATCTACGATTTTTAGGCCGGTTAAAATGGGCAAGACGTTGCTGTGAGTCTGTAATGTTTGTGAGAGGAGAACCATGATCGGTATCGTCATCGTAACACACAGTCAATTGGGAGACGCGCTCATTGAAGCAGCTGAATTTATCATCGGCAACAGACCGGATGCCCTGGTGTCGGTATCAATTGATTTGACTGAAAGCGCTGAGGTGTTGCGAACCCGGATCGCTGAAGGTATCAAAAAAGTTCAATCCAAAGATGGTGTTTTAATTTTAACCGATATGTTTGGCGGGACCCCATCCAATCTAAGTTATTCGTTTCTTGAAGAAGGTCGCATAGAGGTTATCTCGGGTGTCAATCTGCCCATATTAATCCAGGCAGCCAATACTCGCAGCAAAATGGATCTCAACACGCTGGCTGTCAAGCTTGAGGAATTCGGTAAAAAGAGTATTTCTCTGGCCAGCAGCATATTAAAAGGGAATAAGCGGAGCTAGTTATGCCGGACTGGCAGCTGGATGCGGTGGTGCCCCGGGACTTGGATAAAATTCTGTCCATCGACCGCTCTGCATTCTATAGATCCTGGAAGCGAAAATCATTTTTGGAGGAGATAGATCGCCCGGATGCATATGGCTATGTCGCCCGAAAACAGTTAGGCAACGGGCGCATTGACACTATCGCTTATGTGTTTGCGCGCATCCTTCTCAGAGAAATGCATATATTGCGAATTGCAGTCGCAACGGGTTATCAAGCCAGGGGGGTGGCAACCGCGTTGCTGCAGCAGTGCTTTAAAATCGCCAGACAGCATAACGTCAGTGCAGCGTATATTGAAGTCCACCCCAAAAACAAATCGGCCATTGCACTGTATCGAAAGTCAGGTTTTCAAATGCTGGGCACCAGGCCCAATTACTATCCGGAAACCGGCGAAGATGCGCTGGCGATGGTCAAACGTATAGAGGTGCAAGAATGACTGTAAAAATAGGTATTAATGGATTCGGCCGGATCGGGCGGCTCGTGTTCAGAGCCGCGTGGAATCATCCTGAAATAGAAGTCGTTGCCATCAACGATCTAGCCGATGCGGCTACCATGGCACATCTGCTCAAATATGATTCAGTGCACGGCAGATTCGGCATTGAAGTCGCTGCTCGTGAAGATCGGCTGCAGCTCGACGATACGTCCATCGCCATCCGATCCATAAAAGAGCCCGCTAAAATTGGTTGGGATGACTTAGGTGTCGATATTGTGGCCGAATGCACCGGGTTGTTCCGGGACCGCGAAGGGGCTTCCGGGCACCTGACGGCCGGTGCCCGCAAAGTGATCATTTCGGCTCCTGCAGGTGATCCGGATATTACCGTTGTCATGGGCGTCAACTCAAATCAGTATGACCCGCGACGGCATCATATCATTTCAAATGCCTCCTGCACGACAAACTGTCTGGCACCGGTGGCCAAGGTGATACTGGAAAATTTTGGATTAAAAAGCGGATTGATGACCACCATCCATGCATACACTGGTGATCAGCGGCTGCTGGATTTTCCGCACAAGGATTTGCGCCGCGCGCGGGCAGCAGCGCTTTCGATGGTGCCCACCACCACCGGCGCAGCCAAAGCCGTATCGCTGGTGCTGCCGGAATTGGACGGTAAGCTCAATGGTTTGGCCATCCGCGTTCCAACGCCCAATGTCTCTCTGGTGGACTTGGTGGCAACTGTTGAAAAGCCCGATATAACCATCTCCGAAATAAATTCGGCCCTGAGAACCGCATCGCAAGGATCACTGGCCGGTATTCTGGGATATAGCGAAGAGCCCCTGGTTTCGATAGACTATAACGGATCGTCATATTCATCAGTCGTCGATGCCCCCACAACTTATGTCGTCGGCAATATGGTAAAAGTGCTTTCTTGGTACGATAATGAATCGGGTTACTCCCACCGTATGGTGGATCTGGCGGCAATGGTAGGAGCTCAGCTATAGCTTCAGAAGTCAGAGATCAAAAGTCAGCTACTGGCTACTGGTTTTTGGCCGCTGGCAACCGACGTTGCGAAATTTAAAACGCACAACATGCAACTAGTCACGTGCAACCCTGAACCTTGAATCGAGGTATTCGATGAACAAACGCCGACCGCTGATTGCGGGAAATTGGAAAATGTATAAAACACCAAAAGAAGCTGCTGATACCGCTCGCGAGCTGGACCAGCGCGTGGCGTCAGTGACAGGTGTCGATATCATGATTGCCCCAACATACACCGCCCTGGCGGCGGTAAGTGCCGTCATTTACAAAGGACCGGTGGCTCTGGGCGCTCAAAACCTTTTTTGGGAGACAGAGGGCGCCTATACCGGAGAAATCTCGGCACCCATGTTGAAGTCCGTGGGTTGCACCTATTGCATCATTGGCCATTCCGAGCGCAGGCAATATTTTGCTGAAACCGATCAGACCGTCAACAGAAAAATTCGGGCGGCTATTGAGGCGCAGCTGATTGCGGTCTTTTGCGTGGGGGAGACCGAAAAGGAGCGCGAGGCCGGGCAAACCTTTTCCGTGCTTGACAAACAGGTTCGAAAAGGGTTAGAAGGATTGGTTTCAGAAAATCTGAATACACTGGTGATTGCCTATGAGCCGGTTTGGGCCATTGGAACCGGAAAAACCGCCAGCGATGATCAGGCCCAGGAGGCGCATCAGTTCATCCGGTCCCTGGTGGAGAAAACATTTGGCAATGCGCTGGCCGAATCCATCCGCATTTTATACGGCGGCAGTGTCAAGCCAGACAACATTGCGGAGTTGATGGATATGCCGGACATCGACGGCGCTCTTGTGGGCGGTGCCAGCCTTGATGCCAAATCGTTTAGCCAAATTGTAAAATTCAAATAGCAAAAAAGCTGCCCTAAAAAAGGCGGGCATCTTTTTTGGGTTGGTAAGTTGTCCAGTTAAGCCGGCCGAAGGTCCTCGTGAAACGGGATTGAGCCGGTTTAATTGAAATATCGACTCATTATTTTTCTCTACCCGGCAACGGGCTCAACCTTTAAAATTTGTGTTTTTTAGGTTAGTATACAGTATTGCTATTCGGCGTTAGAAATATATTGTAAGGATAAGAAAACTAATGTCCATCATATTAGTCGTTGTTCACATTGTTGTATGTGTTGCGTTGATCATGATTGTGCTGCTTCAAACCGGCAAGGGCGCTGATATGGGTGCGGCCTTTGGCGGCGGCGGCAGTCAGACACTTTTTGGCAGTACCGGGGCCTCGACCTTTTTAAGCAAAGCCACCACTGTAGCGGCTATTGTTTTTATGCTGACATCCCTGGTGCTGGCATATATATCCAGCCACCGCACGCCCGACTCGATCATGCCGCAGTCACCCGCACCAGTAGAACAGGCGGCACCGGCCGCCCCAGGCGAGACGGCTCCACAGGAAAGTTCGGCTCCGGCCCCATCAGCGCCAGCAGCTCAGGAGCAGACCGCTCCGCAGCAAAGCGATGCACCGGCCAAGCCGGCGCAATCAGAATAAACTGTGCGATAACATTCATTCAATAATTCAACTGCCGAAGTGGTGGAACTTGGTAGACACGCTATCTTGAGGGGGTAGTGGGCTAAGCCCGTGCCGGTTCAAGTCCGGCCTTCGGCACCATCAAAAAAAGAGAAGCGGTTTCAGTATGTTACTGAAGCCGTTTCTTAATATGCGATTTTGGACCTGATTTTCGCACCGTTCGGGCTGGATAAAAGCCTCTATTCAGAATAAGTCATCCTCAATTTCATAGCCTATGGAGCGATAACCTTTAACTCGCCGATCGTACCTTCTTGCCAAAACCGGCACATCCAAATCCACGTAATCGTAAACGACTACCTTCTTTTTGCTTTCGTGGATTCTGTGCAATCGACCGGCATATTGATTTAGAGTACCTTTCCAGGAAATTGGCAGAGTTAATAATAAGGTGTCCAACCTTTCGTCGTCGAATCCTTCTCCTAAATACCGGCCGGTTGCGAGGACCGCTTTCTCAGCATCATCTGGAAGAGATTCAAGTGCGTTTAAAGCAGCCTGCCGCTGCTTTTTCCCCATTCCACCTTTCATGACAATAAGATTTGTAATTTTGTTTTCAAGCAGACCTTTTAGAGTTTCAAGATGCTCCACACGTTCGGCCAGGATAACCGGAAACCGATTGTTTTTAATGGCGTCCATTACGTCGGAGACAATGACTTCGTTGCGTTCATCGCTTTGTAACAAGGCCTTATAAATTTCATGAATGGCAGTGTATTGGTCTGCTTCAAATGATGCGGGCATCCTAAAGTTAGTCTTTCTGACAATGACCTTGTGTGCAAATGGTCTCGCCGCAGCCTGTTTCTTGTCATCAACTTTGTACCGGACCGGTCCGCAATTCATGAAAATAATCGGATGGTGACCATCCTTACGGGTAACTGTCGCTGAAAGTCCGGTAACGTATTTCGCTTTGCACTGTCGCGCAACGATTTCAAAGCTTCTGGCGGAAATATGATGGCATTCGTCCACAATAAGATAGCCGTATTTAGCCACAATATCGTCTACAACTCCCTTTCGTCCTAAGCTCTGAATTGTTGCGACATCTATAATACCGGTTGGCTTACGTTTTCCGCCGCCGATTTGCCCAATATCGCTCGCAATGACATCAAGAAAAGCATTCAATCTTGCGATCCACTGATGGAGGAGCTCTTTTAAATGAACCAGGATCAAAGTGTTTACAGATCGCTTCGCAATTAAATAAGCTGCGCCTACAGTTTTCCCAAATGCGGTCGATGCCGCCAACACACCAGTATCGTGTTCCAGAAGGGCATCAGCTGCTTTTTGCTGTTCCGACCTTAGCCTTCCGCTAAATTCAGCATTTACTCGCTCGCCTTCGAACCTCTCATCAGATATTCTTGTCTGGATTCCCAAAGAATGGAGCAACGCATTCGCGTCTTCAAAACATCCCCTCGGCAGACCAATATGTTTTGGAAAATCTTCGCAGCAATGAACAATGCGAGGTTTGTCGAAGGTCGGGAACCGCATTGCCTGTGCTTTGTAGAACTCCGGGTTCTGGAAAGCGGCTAAACGGATCAATTTGTTTTTCAGTGCCGGCGGCAGCCCCTCTTTATCAACGTAAATTTGATTTGCAAGCACTAAATCGACGCTGTCCGGCAAAGGCTCCACAATCTTGATTTCGGGCTTTTTGCCGGATGGACTGTACAGCCAGGGCGAAATATCGTCTTCATCGGTGCTGACAAACCTTACCCCTAGCACCCCACCCCGATAGGCAGCTTTATCTACGACGGATTGAACTTCTGCGAAACTCATACGTCGGACCGCAGACAGGTAACTCCATTGATCAGCGTAAGGACGAAAATTTTCATCAACAAAGAGGCTGTTTCCCTCCTCTCTCGGTTTAGCCTGCAGTGGAAGGGCAATCAGGTTGCCGAATCCGCCCCGTGGCAGCGTGTCCTGACTCGGGAAAAATCGATCATAAGAATCGAATCCCATTTCAGGTCGAGATTCCATTGCCTGGGTCAACATAAAAGCACCCAATTGACGTGCAAGTTTTGCCGGTATCGGTTCGGAAAAAAAGATCCAGATGTGACCGCCATTTCCTGATCTTGATCTTTCGAGTGCAGCAGGCAAATTAAACCTTTCGCAGGTTTTCAGATAGGCTACAGAATCTTCT
>JASFJF010000144.1:0-8886 GCA_050122255.1 Desulfobacterales bacterium | reverse complement strand
CACTTTACTAGTTTCAGCAAGCTGAAACGTTCTCGTGCGACTTGCATGTGTTAGGCACGCCGCCAGCGTTCATTCTGAGCCAGGATCAAACTCTCCAATTAAACTATGCAGAACTGTGCTATGAACACAATTCAATTCCGTTGACCCGACTTGCATACGCGTCACTATTTAGTTTTCAAAGATCAAATGCCCCCTGAAAAGGGGGAAGTGCATTGTAACAGGCAACTTTAGCCCGCAATGCAGCCTTTCAAATATACTAAGTAGCTCTATTTTGTCAACACTTTTTATCTTATTTTAGCTGTCATGCCATGTTGAAGGATCCAGATGGTAAACGGTGAAATTAGCGTTACAAATCGCGTTTGTCAATAAAAAAAGTAAAGTTTTTAATAAAATTTAAAAAATAATCAGTTTGAAGGGACTATTTTTGAACCTCTATTTTATGGAAGCGTTTTTTACCGCAGCGCAGCAGAATCGTTTGCCCATCTTCTAAATCGGTATCGCTGACTTGATAGTCAAATGATTCCACGCGGACACCATTTATATAGGCCCCACCCTGTTCGATCAAACGGCGCGCGGCCCCACCGGAATTCACCAGGCCGATCCGATGAAACAGTTTGAAGGCCGGAATGCCGGCCTTAAGCGTTTGAACATCCAGCGAGGAAGTGGGCACCGAGGCATCATCGGCGCCTAAATTGCCGCGCGGCAGGGTGCTACTGGACAAAAGTTCAGCCGACACTTGCCGTGCACCGAACACACTGGCCGCGGCCTGATGCGCCTCGACGGCGGCTTGATTTCCGTGTGCAAGCCGTGTGGCCTCAAAGGCCAGAATGGCTTTGGCAGTATTGATATCGGCACCACTTAGTTGCTCGACCTGACGAATTTCGGCCATCGGCAAAAACGTAAACAGTGCAAGGAAACGCACCACGTCCCGGTCGTCGGTGTTGATCCAATATTGATAGTAGTCGTAGGGGGAAGTTTTAGCCGCATCCAACCAGATCGCCCCCGTGGCCGTTTTCCCCATTTTTTCACCACTGCTGGTCGTCATCAGGGGAAAGGTGATGCCAAATGCCAACCTCTGGCTCTGGTGGACCCTGCGAATCAGCTCCACCCCAGCGACAATGTTGCCCCATTGATCGCTGCCGCCCATTTGGATTCGACAATCGTAACTTTGAAATAGCTTCAGAAAATCAAAGGCCTGCAATACCATATAATTAAACTCGATAAAGGTCAGCCCCTCATCTGAATCCAAGCGGATTTTATAGCTTTCGGCTTTGATCATGCGGTTCACTGAAAAGTGCCGACCAATATCCCGCAGAAATGGAATATATTTCAATTCGGTCAGCCAATCGGCATTATTGAGCATCAGCGCCTTATCGTCTTCAAAATCAAGAAAGTGGGAAAGTTGTTTTTTAATTCCTTCAGCATTTTTGGCAAGTGCTTCCAAGGTCAACAGCTGGCGCATCTCTGTTTTCCCGGAAGGATCTCCGACCATACCTGTGCCCCCACCGATCAGGGCGATCGGCCGGTGCCCCTGCCGTTGCATGTGGGCCAGAGACATAATGGGCACCAGGCTGCCAATGTGCAAACTGGCAGCAGTGGGATCAAACCCGATGTAACAGGTCACATTTCCCTGATCGAGGCACTCTCTTAACTCCCGATCGTGAGTGGTCTGTTCAATAAAACCACGCTCTTTTAGAACATCCAGAACATTCATAAAAAAAGCCTTTCGTCCAGTTGGTTTTAATTGAAAACTTAGATTCCAAAACGCTACCTTCAATAAAGTAAATTTGAATTTTTGTCCATCGGAATATAATAATAGCCGCCAGCCAAAGCTTAGCTCTTGTTCGAGGGCTCCCGCACCTTGCGCGGGATTTCGTATCTGATTCTAATAGATAAGGGTGCTCAAACGGCGCCATGAGAGTCAACCGCATAGCATTATAAAAAAATGAATTTTCGATTTAAAAATGAGAGATTTTTTCGTTGAACAAGGCCGCACAAGGGTTTTTTCCTGCGGCGCACTGTTAGTACGTCGCAGGCTAAAACCCGCGGAGAACGCAGCTCAGCGGAAAAATATCCATTTACAAATTGAAAATTCTATTTGTTGGCGTACTCGACGGCCCGTGTCTCCCGGATAACCGTCACCTTAATCTGTCCCGGAAAAGTCAACGACTCTTCTATTTTTTTGGCGATATCACGGCTCACCAGGGTGGCCTCTTCATCGGATATGACTTCGCTTTCCACAATGACCCTTAATTCGCGGCCGGCCTGAATGGCATACGTGTTGGAAACACCTTTAAAAGAATTGGCGATATTTTCAAGATCCTCTAAACGTTTAATATAATTTTCAAGCAATTCTTTACGCGCACCGGGTCGCGCACCGGAAAGCCCATCGGCCGCCTGGACAAGCAAGGCCAATACCGAATTGGGCGACACATCCTCATGGTGGGCCGCAATGGCATGGACCACCTTCGGGGATTCATTGAATTTTTTGGCCAGCCGGGATCCGATGACAGCGTGGGGCCCTTCGACTTCATGATCAACGGCTTTGCCGATATCATGCAACAAGCCCATCCGGCGGGCTATTTTGGCATTGAGTCCCAGTTCAGATGCCATGATCCCGCATAGGAAGCCAACTTCCACAGAATGTTGCAATACATTCTGAGCATAGCTTGTGCGGAACTTTAATTTACCTATTGTTTTGATCAGCTCATTGTGGATACCATGGACGCCCAGATCAAAAGCCGCCTGTTCGCCGGCTTCTTTGACGGCGATATCGACTTCCTGGCCAACTTTTTTGACCACGTCCTCTATGCGGGCCGGATGAATCCGGCCGTCTGAAATAAGCCTCACTAATGACAGCCGTGCAACTTCACGCCTGACGGGATTAAAACCGGATAAAATGACGGCCTCGGGTGTGTCATCGATAATCAGATCCACGCCGGTGGCAGCTTCGATAGCTCGAATATTGCGGCCTTCACGACCAATAATCCGACCTTTCATTTCATCGCTTGGCAACTGAACAACCGATACCGTGCGCTCGGCCACATATTCTCCGGCATAGCGCTGTATAGCAGTTGCCAAAATCTTCTTGGACTTGCGATCCGCATGCGCTTTGGCTTCATTTTCTATTTTTTTGATAAGACGCGCCCCCTCATAGCGAGCCTCATTTTCCATGGCCCGGATCAACAATTCCTTTGCCTGCTCGGCCGATAGACCAGAAATTTTTTCAAGCTGCTGCTTCTGTTGCTCAATCAACTCTTCGTACTCAAGTTCTTTGCGCTCAATTTCATTGCTTCTCTTTCTTAATTTTTTTTCTTTACGCTGCAGCTCCCGCGCCGTGCGTTCATTTTTTTCGATCTTGCGATCGATGTTTTCCTCTTTTTGCATCAGATGCGATTCGCGCTGCTTGAGCTCCGAACGCGTCTCTTTGGTTTCAGCATCAAAATCACTTTTCATTTTGAAAAGCCGGTCTTTAATTTCCAGATCGGCTTCTTTGATAAGCGTTTCGGCCTTGCGTTCCGAATCCGCCATCAGCTGCATCGCTTGTCCTTCAGCTGCTTTAAACTTTTGAGCTGCAATTTGGCCTTTGACCCAAAAAGCAATTCCAAAGCCAACACCAAAGAAAATGATGGCAAAAATTATATTAAATGCGCTCATTGCTCACTCCTTAAAAACCCGCTCTAAAAGCGCCGGTGACCGGCAGCCGTTTTCCTCAGCGCGTTTTTTTGTTATGGTCAACATTCAAACAACTGCATTTGAATGTATAAAGACACGTCCCGGCATTCTGGCCTGAACCGCAAGCGGCAGCCAGATCAACACCATTCAGTTTCTGCGAAAACGTATTATTCGTCCGGATTAGCTTTAGAAGCGGAGCACATCTGCCAGGCGATAACGTAGGTGAAAAAAGATGGTCTGTGCAGGCGATCCCGATATACGGCCGGGAAATCAAAAACATTCAATCGTACCGCAACCGGGCTGAAGGGACTTAGTATGGACGTACCAAAAAGAAGACCCCCACCAAAATGTCGTGTTGGCAGGTCTTTGAACCGAGATTCAAAGTGGGCGCCTCATAATTTCATCAGGCTTTTCTGTGCGAACAGAACATGCACACCGAAACCAGCGAAGGCTCCCAGAAGATAGCTGTTGGGTCAAAGAATAACTCCCAATCACGGACACGGTAGGGGCAAAATTGTATTTGATCACACGCTAATGCAATACCTTTTGTTGTCACCTGAAAACCTTACAAGCGTGCTGAGGATATTTCGCGGTAATGGTTGTAGCAAACCGATGGCCACTCCTCTTATCGGTCATTCATTTTACAACTTGTAAACCGGTTTCTCATTTTTGCGGGACACAATCATCCAATTGACGGATCAAGTTCAACGTTCGCTCTGATAAGCTCCGCCTGAACTCCGAATGACGGTTTTCCAGATCCCGATTCTGATGGGCAATGTTTAAAGCTGCCAACATCAATGTCGTTAAATTTGATTCCGCAGATGGTCTGCCAGCTTGCTGATTTTCAACGCGCGACACCTCTTTGACGAGTACTCCCGCAATTTCTTTGGCCTGCTGAACATCCGATTCGGCCTTGAAGGTATGTTTTTTACCAAAAAGCTCTATGGTTACAAGTTGTTCCAATGAATATTAATTTTGCCTTTCCGCTTTTATCAACCGATATCCAAAGGTCAATCTACACTAAAGGTCAATGATTTCTTCTATTCTAACCAACAAACTATCAATCTTTGAACGGATCAAAGCCTTTTCCTGCGCATGGCTTTTTTCAGCCTCGATCTTACCTAAAAGCTCCTCCTCTAGGCTTTTAATTTTATCTTGTAGTTCTGAATTGGCTGCCTCGTTTTCTTTGCAAATCGCAATCAACCGTGCAACTTTTTTCTCAATTTGGCTGAACTGATCAAAAAGAATTGCATTTTCCAAGGCTTAACCTCACAAATAATTTTTTTCACTATAAGCTGTAATCTTAAAAAAAGTCAAGCGATATTCATGGCCGGTTTTTCATGGCCTTCTCAACGCTTTTTAGCTCTTCAACTGTGTTGATACCGGTCACCTCAATGACATTGTCACCGGTCACTGCACCGATATGTTTTCGATTACGATAAGCAATTTCAATAATATCGGTAAGATAAATTTCGCCCTGGGCATTGTTGGACTTAATTTGCGGCAGCGCCTCTGCCAGAAATTCTTTTTTAATGCAAAATATACCGGTATTGATGAGTCGGATTCGCTTTTGTTTTGCGCTGGCATCTGCTTCTTCCACAATGGCCTGCACACGGCCATCAACATCCAACAGGATGCGGCCGTAACCAGCTGGATTTGCCAACTCGACAGCCAAAACGCTAATATCTCGACGTTCAGCCAGGTGAGACCCAATCAATGCCTCGATCGTCTGCGCCTTGATCAAAGGCACATCGCCGCACAAAATGACCACTTCCCGGCAGGAATCCGGGATGTGGGGCATCGCACACAAAACCGCATGGCCAGTGCCCAGCTGCTCTTTTTGAAGGGCAAAATAAAATGCGCCCTGTTGCGACACTGTCCGGCGCACCTCATCCGCTTGATGGCCAACCACCAGTATCACATTACGACCGGCGACTTTTTGAGCCGTTTCAACAACATACCTGACCATCGGCTTCCCGCAGACAGCGTGCAGCACCTTGGCTCTATTTGATTTCATGCGGGTTCCCAGACCCGCCGCCAGAATGACAACCGCTATATTCGTGTTCATGTCTTAAATTTAAGCGTCCGAAACAAAAAGGGCAAACTCAATTTGCAAGTTTGCCCTTTTTAGTAAGCCAACCGTCTAAAAACGGTATCAATCTATTGTCAGGCGCAGGATGTTTAGCTCGAACCGGCAATCCGGATGCGTACCGTAGCCCGCTCCAGGGAAGCTTTTGCGCGAGCGAAATCAATGTCTTCACGGGAGCGCTCTTCGGCCAGCCGCTTTTTAGCACGTTCCAATGCTTCCTGCGCCCGTTTGACATCAATATCGGTACTGACTTCGGCTGATTCAGCCAGTACCGTAACCTTATCGGGCAGCGCTTCAGCAAAACCGCCGCTCACAAACACAAAGTGCTCTTTTGCGCTCGCATCGGTGTATCGAATCATGCCGGTTTTGAGAGAGGTTAGAAAAGGGGTGTGCCCGATGAGAACGCCAAACTCCCCCTCCGAACCCGGGGAGGCGACAATCTGAGCCTCTTCACTAACGATAATCTTTTCCGGCGTAACAACCTCTAAGTGAATATTTGCAGCCATATCGATCCTTTAAGATTGGGTTGTACTGAAACCTCCTTGATATTCTTGTTTTCTCTCAGCCGTGTCAAATACAGCTTTTATTCAGCTTCTGCCATTTCTTTGGCAGCTTCAAGAACCTCTTCTATGCCGCCGCGCATGTAAAAGGCCTGTTCGGGAATGTCATCATGCTTGCCTTCACAAATCTCTTTAAAGGCCCGTACGGTGTCATCGATTTTAACGTACACGCCCGGCTTGTTCGTAAAGGCTTCGGCAACGTGAAAGGGTTGCGACAGAAAGCGTTGGATCTTTCGGGCCCGCGCCACGGTGACTTTATCTTCGTCAGACAATTCTTCAATTCCCAGAATGGCAATAATGTCCTGAAGTTCTTTATACTTTTGCAGAATCTGCTGTACCTGACGCGCGACCTGATAATGTTCTTCTCCGATGTAAGCAGCGTCCAGAATCCGTGAGGTCGAATCCAGGGGGTCCACTGCAGGGTAAATGCCCAACTCAACGATTTGACGGGACAAAACAACGGTTCCATCCAGATGCGCAAATGTGGTTGCCGGAGCGGGGTCGGTCAAGTCGTCCGCCGGTACGTACACGCATTGCACGGCGGTAATGGATCCTTTATCGGTGGAGGTGATGCGTTCCTGCAACTCACCTAAATCGACCGCCAGTGTCGGTTGGTATCCAACGGCGGAGGGCATGCGGCCCAAAAGGGCGGAAACCTCCGAACCGGCCTGGGTAAAGCGGAATATATTGTCGATGAAAATCAACACATCCTGTCCTTCTTCATCCCGGAAATATTCAGCAGCCGTCAATGCCGAGAGCGCCACCCGTGCTCGGGCACCGGGCGGTTCGGTCATCTGTCCGTAAATCAATGCCGCTTTAGGTAACACGCCGGAATCTTTCATTTCGTGATACAGGTCGTTGCCTTCACGTGTGCGCTCACCCACACCGGCAAAAACCGATATACCGCCGTGCTGCATGGCGATATTATGCACCATTTCCATCATAATAACGGTTTTACCGACACCGGCCCCGCCAAACATGCCCATTTTACCCCCGCGCGGAAAAGGAACCAAAAGGTCGATAACCTTAACACCGGTCTCCAAAACGCGCACTGTGGTATCCTGTTCGGTGAACTTCGGCGCTTCGCGGTGAATGGGCATCATCTTTTCCTGGCTGACCGGGCCCAAACCATCAACAGGTCGGCCAACCACGTTAAGAACTCTGCCCAGGCCAGCTTCACCGACCGGCATCATGATGGGCTTTTCGGTGTCTTTGACCGGCATCCCCCGAACCAGACCGTCGGTAACGTCCATGGCGATGGTCCGAACCACATTATCACCCAAATGCTGGGCCACCTCTACCACCAGATTATCTTCTTCATCACTGATGGCAGGATTGCTTATGGTCAGCGCCGAATAAATGGTCGGCAGTTTCCCCTGCTCAAATTCAACATCAACAACAGGTCCCAATACCTGTAAAACCTTACCAATGTTCTCTCCCATCGAAAACCTCCATCTAAGTTATTTGCTATTGGTTATTTGTTGTTTAATCGACCATTAACAAATAACGATTAACTATTAACTTCTTTTATCCTTTGAGCGCTTCGGCGCCACCGACAATATCCATCAATTCAGCCGTAATGGACGCCTGACGGGCCTTGTTATAGATCAGCGTCAGATTCTCAAGCATGTCGTTGCAGGCTTTGGTGGCATTGTCCATCGCCATCATGCGTGCGGCATGTTCGCTGGTCGATGTCTCCAGCAAAGCGCTGTAAATCTGGACATAAACATTTCTGGGCAACATTTCCCCCAGCAGTGTATCCGTGGAGGGTTCACAAATATGTTCCGGTAAATAGGCGCCGGCCGTCTCACTTTCTTCGGTTTCCTCGGTTTCAATCGGCGGAACCGGAAGCAACTGATGCAAAACCGGAATTTGACGGGCCATACTGGCAAATTCAGCAAAGACGATGTAAACCTCATCGTAGGTGTCTGTCAAAAAAGCATCGACCAGATTTTTCCCGGCCTCAGATGCGGTATTAAACCCAATGGTGGTACCCACAACACCCAGGTATTCATTGTCAATCTGTAAATTTTCTTTACGGCACCAGTCGCGGCCCTTTTTACCAAAATTGGTCCATGAAAACGCAATGTCAGCCCCGGCTTTTTCTTTCATAAAGGCACCGGCTTTTTCAATCAAATTGACATTGAAGCCGCCGCAGAGCCCTCGATCGGAGGTGCACAATACGATGTGGACGTTTTTAACCTTCTCCTTGGGTATCAGCAAAGGATTGGTTTCTTCACCGGCCCTTTCTGCCAGGCTCCCCAGCACTTCGGCAAACTTGCCGGCATAGGGGCGAAAGGCTTCCATGCCGGTCTGGGCAGCGCGCAACCTTGAGGCGGCCACCATGTTCATGGCTTTGGTGATCTGTCGGGTCTTTTTTACGGCTGCAATCTTTAACTGGATATCTTTTAGTGTCGCCATGCCATCAGCCTTTGCAATAAATGTTATTCGTCATTGGTTATTCGTTATTGGTGCAGGTCTGCAACCTATTAACTGATAACGGATAACAAATAACTACTTAATCGTATCTTTAAACTCCTCACCGTAGGCTTCCAGAGCCTG
>JASFJF010000143.1:0-8905 GCA_050122255.1 Desulfobacterales bacterium | reverse complement strand
TAATTTTTCAATGACTTCATTGAAATAGATACGCGATTTCTCGGTGAAAACTGCGTTGACGAGCTCTTTGAAGATAATCTTATCGATTTTTTCACGATCATTTTCTGCGGGTATGTGACCGGCAATATTAAACTCTTTTAATTTATCAGGATAGACCGGACCCATCATGAGGTACTTGGTTCCCAGTATCCCCAGCTGATTATAGTTCTCTGCGTGCGCTTTAACAGCAACCGCTTCGGCAATGTGGAGCCAGGGAATCGGTGACTGCGCCCTGACAATTTCAAATGCTTCGTGAATCGTATTATCCGGGCAAATTGCAAACTGGGCGCCGATCCTGGAAAGCTTATGTGTTGAGGAAAGCATGAGGGCCGCGACATTTTCCCAGTCGCCTCTACGAATATGGACCATGTAATCTGCCAACGGGTGCGTATGCATGCTGACCTCGGGGTGCATGTGCTCACCCATTAAAGCGGGTGCCTCGCCGCAAATGGTACGATAGCAAAGGGCGGCGCCTTCGGCACTGCAGCCGACAATACCAATATGTTTGGGCATGAGTTGCTTCCTTTCTTCGGCGTAGCGCACCTTCAATTATACGGTAAACAAGACGATAGCAATAAAGGCAAAGACCATCCCGATGCCTTCCTTGACTGAAATAGGTTCTTTCAGTATGAAATAGGCCAATCCGATGGTGATCAGCGGGTTTAAGGCCGACAGGGTCGCAATAACCGAGACCTTGCCCCTGGGCATGGCAAACAGATAAAACAGGGCTCCCAGCATGCCCAGGACCCCGGTCGCAAAAGCTAACGAGACCCCTTTGGGGTGTACTTGAGCTTTAAAACCGAGGAAAAAGAATATGATCAATGCAAACGCAGCGCTGCCGATCCCCTCATAGACTGAGGCACTCAATGGATTAATATAGCGGGTCGTTATCTTTGGAATAAAGCCCCAAATCCCCCAACAGATCATTGTCATGCTTGCCGGAAGAAGCCAATCTTTCATTTTAGATCGTTTCCATTTCTTTATCTGGTTGAAATAGTGAGGTTTTAGAACAATCAAGTTCCATTTGGCAAGCTTTTTCGGAAAAATTTTGCCGAATAGATCCCTGGGGCGCCTTTACGCACAGATTACAGTCTAGTTTGAGCTCACCGGGGAACGAAAAAATATTGACAGATGGTGAATTCTTAAACAAACTGTCACAGATCGGGGTGATAACAGATGACGGACTTTCGATATTCAAATGTTGAAAAAGAGATGGAAACCTATGGTTTTGACGGGGTCGTCAAAAGCCATTGTCGAATGTGTCATGGCGGCTGCGGCGTTCTGGTCTTTACCCGCAACGGTAAAGTGGCCAAAATAGCCGGAGATCCGGAATGCCCCATCAATCATGGCACCCTTTGCAGTAAGGGGCTGGCTTCCACCCAGCTGGTATATCATCCGGATCGATTGACCTATCCGGTGAGAAGTGTCGGGTCCCGGGGAAACGGCCAATGGGAGCGGATTTCATGGGATGAAGCCCTGGATACTATTGCAGAGAGAATCCTTGCGTACAAGGCTGATTTTGGGGCTGAATCGATTGTCATGGGTTACGGAACGGGTCGAGAAAACGAGGCCGTCATATATCGTTTTGCCAACCTTCTGGGAAGTCCCAACGTACTGACTGCCGGTCACTTTTGCTATGGTCCGCGAATTGCCACCAGCATTATCACCTGCGGTACGAATCCCATTGTGGATTATGAGAACCACCCGCAGTGCATCATGGTCTGGGGAAACAATCTGGTGATCAGTAATCCAGATTGCTACAAGGGCGAACCTTTTTCGGTCAGTCTGGCAAAAGGAGCCAAACTCATCGCAGTTGATCCGCGTTTGACCCGCATTGCAGCGCGCGCCGATGCGTGGCTGCAGCTCAGACCCGGTACCGATGCTGCGCTCGCTCTGGGCATGCTCAATGTGATTGTCAACGAGGAGCTCTATGACAGCGAATTTGTAAAAGATCACGTATACGGATGGGAGCCCTTCGTAAAGCGTGTTAATGAATACCCGCTGGAGAAAGTGGAAAAGATCACCTGGGTTGCCAAAGATAAAATCCAGGAAGCCGCTAGATTATTTGCAAAGACCAAACCGGCAGCCATTCAATGGGGAGTCGCCATCGAGCAGCAGATCAATTGCGCCGACAACGACCGATTGCTGATGGCTTTAATGGGGATCACCGGAAACATCGATGTGCCCGGAGGGCAGGTGCTGTTTCAAACACCGAGGATCCGAAATGTGGGTTATTTCGGCGCCCATCGAATGTTAGCCGATGTTCAACGTGAAAAACGCCTGGGCGGTGATCGATTCCGCCTGGCCGGAAATTTTGCCATCATTAATCCGAAATGTGTCTGGGATGCCATACTGGCAGAAAAGCCCTATGCGGTTAAAATGCTATTTTTTATTAGCTCCAATCCTCTAATGACCCGTGCCAACTCAAAAGAGGTTTACCGGGCCCTTGAAAAAGTAGATTTCATGGCGGTTTCAGATTTTTTTATGACGCCGACAGCTGCCATGGCTGATATCGTGCTACCGGCGGCCACCTGGCTTGAGATGGACTATATCGCAGATTACTGGAAGCGGCATGGATACATTTTCCCCCGTCGAAAGGTGGTTCAAGTGGGAGAATGTCGCTCCGACCACGAAATGCTCAATGATCTGGCCCACCGCGTGGGTCTGAGCGACCACTGGTGGGATGACTTTGAGCAAGCGCTTGACTGGATTCTGGAGCCAATGGGGATCACCTGGAAGGACTTTAGCAAAATGGATTACCTTCGGGGCGAGGTCATCCACCAGAAATATAAAATTAAGGGCTTTAGCACACCAAGTCGCAAATTTGAGCTGTATTCCACTCTGCTGGAACAATGGGGCTATGACCCGCTTCCGCAACACCGGGAACCGCCGGAAAGCCCTTATCGTACGCCCGAACGCTTCAAGGAATACCCTTATATTCTGATTACCGGCAGAAGATCACCCGGCTTTTTTCATACCGAAAACCGACAAATTCCTTGGCTGCGTGAATTACACCGGGATCCCGTTGTTGAGATCCATCCGCGGACAGCGAAGAAGGAGGGCATAATTGAAGGCAATTGGGTTGTCATTGAATCTGCCCGGGGTAAGGTCAGGCAACGCGCAAAATTATTTCAGGGCATGGACCCACGGGTGGTTTCTGCCGAACATGCCTGGTGGTTTCCTGAAAAAAAAGGACCCGCCTACGGTTGGGATGAATCCAACATTAATATCTTAACAGACAATGCATATGATACCTGTGACCCTGCTATGGGTGCGACCAACGTCAGGACGCTTCTTTGCAGGATATATCCCGAACCCGACGGAGACGGCACATGATATTTGAGGCTATAAAAATCGATCCCGAAGCCTGTTGGGGGTGCAAGACCTGCGAGGTGGCCTGTAAACAGGAAAACCGTGCAGCTGACGGCGTAAAACTGATCGTGGTCCTTGAAGAAGGCCCCGAAGTGATCGATGGCAAATTAAACTTTGTTTTCCATGTCAATGTATGCCGACATTGCGATGAGCCCCCCTGTGTCGACGCTTGCCCCGAATCGGCGATACGCAAGCGAACCGACCGGATCGTCGTAATGGACGATGATCTGTGTACCGGGTGCCAGGCATGTATCGAGGTTTGCCCATATGATGCCATTGATTTTGACTCGGACAAGGGTATTGCGCAAAAGTGCAACCTTTGTCATCACAGAATAGAAAGCGGGCTTATGCCTGCTTGCGCGGATAATGTCTGTCCGGCGCATTGCATTCATTTTATATACAATCATGCCGCCCCTTCTTAATTTTATCCTTGAAAGGAACGCAGACGATTATGGAAGGTGGGGCTTTTTGTGATTTTCGTTACACACTAAAAAAGGGAGTCGCAATGTTCAAATTTACGGTAAAAGGTGTGCTTTCGGTACTGTTGATTCTGGGATGCGCATCAATGAAGAGCGGTGAAAAGATGAGTCAATTTGACGAAACCTCCAGAGCCTACCTGCGTGCTATGCGCTGGGGGGAATATGAGGCGGCGTTCGCCTTTAAAAAACTCACAGCCAGGGAGACGGAAATGCCGAATTTTGAAAATTACCGCACCGTTAAAGTGACAAATTACAAAGTCAAACAAACGATTATCTCGGAAGATCAATCCAAGATCATCCAGATAGTCGATTTTCAGTATTATCGAATGAAAGACGTGACCGTTAAAACTCTTATTGATCGACAGAAATGGGAATATGACCCGAAACTGGAGAAGTGGTTTCTTCAGAGTAAATTACCCGCATTTTAGCGGAAAATGCACTTGTCAAATGGCGTAAATCATAGGCCAAACACTTTTGAAGCTGTCTTTAATTAAATGAGAGTTGCATGAAAATCGTCGACGCCATCATTTTTATTGTGCTGGCCGGGCTCATTGGCCAGGCTGTCATCGGCCTGAGCTATTTGATTTCATCTGTCCGGGAATTGGAAAAACGTGCATCTTTTTTTGCCGCTGTACAGTTTTCGATTATGACGGGCGCAGTGGTCTTGTTTGGTTACGGGTGGCACACGGGCTTCCTTTATTCGGGCAGCGGCATCGGGGTTTTGATTTGCTTAATGACCGGCGGATGCCTTGCCGCTATTTTGTTGGTAAGACAGACACCGGTCAATCCGAAGGCGCTGCAAGGAACGCGCGGGGCGATTGTCGGTGATGTCAAAAGATTTGATGAAAGAGATGTCGTTTTTGCCCGCAACCGCACGATTCGGCCCGGAACGGATCAATACAGAACCTATTACCAGATGCGACCGGAATATGAAAATTTAGATGCTGCTCGCAGAGATAAAGGCGGGCCATTAGGACAACCCGGTGTTATCGATCAACCTAAAGACAGACCCAATATCGCAGCAACTCTTTCCGCTCAGGGTATCGCCACTAGCCTTTCGGCACCGGAAATCTATCGACCGGCAACCCACCCGCAATTCAAAGGCCAGCAGGTCAAGCTCAGTCCGCAGGAAGCCACTGAGCGTATCAAGGGATATACCCTGAATCTGGGTGCCAGGCATGTGGGCATTACCGCGTTGAATCCCCTGTGGGTGTATTCTAAACGAGGAGAGATTTTTCATGAAAACTGGTGGGACTGGGGCGAAGAAATCAAAGTTACCCATCAATATGCAATTGTTTTTACCACCGAGATGGCTTTCAAATTGGTGGGCACCGCCCCCCACACACCAACGGTTATTTCCAGCATGAGCAATTATGCCCGGGGCGCTACGATTGCCACTCAGCTGTCGGCATATATAGCCAATATGGGCTATTCGGCCACCGCCAATCATGTGCGGCATTATGATGCTGTACTTGTCCCGCTGGCCGTTGATGCCGGCCTGGGAGAAACCGGCCGCTTGGGTTATCTGATGACCAAGGATTTCGGCCCCCGGGTTCGGCTGGCTGCTGTGACCACCGACTTGGCGCTGGTGGCCGATAGCCCGGTGGATATCGGTGTCGAAGATTTTTGTAAAATTTGTAAGAAGTGTGCCAATTGTTGCCCTTCAAACTCCATTCCATCGGGTGATCCAACTGAAGTAAACGGTACACTGCGCTGGAAACTAAATGCCGAAACCTGCTTTGATTATTGGGGCAAAGTGGGGACGGACTGCAATGTCTGCATGCGAGTTTGCCCCTGGAGCCATGCGAGCACCTTCCCGCACAAAATTATCCGGGCACTGATCAGCCGCAATCGTTTATCGCGTAGGCTTTTTAACTACATGGATGAACTTTTTTACGGGCCCAAGCCCAAACCAAAGCCCGCACCGCCATGGGCCAGGTTTAGCTAGAACCCATCTCAAAAATGCCTCCAACGCTCTAAGGCTGTGTTTATCAGCCGGACACCTGGCAGGATTGGGAATGGTGGATGGAATGCTGGTCTTAGATACTCTGGGCGCAGGGATATCGAAGATTCAGGAGCTGCAGGCCACCGCTATGATGGGCACCCCCACCTATATTCTTCGCATGGCCGAAACCGCCTGCATGAAAGTGGATATTGAGCCGGCGAAACTGCCGATAACTAAAATTACCTGAGATCGAAATAAAAGAAATTAACACCAAAATTCATTTTCTGAAGAAAACGGCCGAAGAGCTCAATTGCATGGGCGAAGACTTCCCGGCTCTGGCCCGCAACACCGCACGTATCCTGGCCAGTGTTAAAATGCTCGAGATCAATGTGTCGGATCTGGTCGATTTGCAATAAGGATAATTTTTTCTGGATATTTAAAATTTTTCTGCTGCCTTAAATGTTAAGTGTTGAGACTATAGTAAAGTTGTGATAATCAATTAATGTGCACTATGAGGAAGATTGTTGACTTAAGAAACGCCTGGCAACTGTGCCGGGCAATACATAACGGATGCAAGAAGTAATAATTCGTCCACTGCAAACAAAAGGGGGTCTTATGACCGGCAAATTCGAATTGAAAAAAGGCAAGAGCGGTAAGTTCTCGTTTAATCTCAAATCAGCCAACGGAAAAGTGGTGCTGACAAGCCAGACTTACAAATCCAAAGCAGCAGCCAAAAACGGAATCAAGGCCGTCTGCACCAATTGCCACAAGAAGGCCAACTTTGAACAAAAGGTAACCAAGGCCGGAAAACCATACTTTGTTTTGCTGTCCGCCAACAAACAGGTTATCGGTAAAAGTCAATCATATGCAAACAGGGCATCGATGCTAAAAGGCATTGCCTCGGTGAAGAAAAATGCGCCCACAGCAGCACTTCAGGACTTATCATTGAAGAAATAGCTGAGCCCATAAAATTTAGCTATAAGGATGAAATCTCCCTGGCAGCCGCGCTCCCTGACTCTAAACAGACGCGTGATCGCTTCATGATGGTATGTTGTCCGAAGATGAGTGGCCATGATGGCCCATGATGGCCGTAATTGCTGGTTTAGATGTAATATAAAACCACAAGCTACCTGGCCACTCATTTTTCTATCCGATGCCGAGTACGATGCCTTTATCTCCTAAAAAGTGCGTATTTATACCCTGCATTCATTCTGGTCGATACGCCTCACCGATTTCCAATGGTATCACTTTGATGTTCGAATTCTTTTCAATTTTTGTCTTAAACTCCTGCGGATCAGTTTTGCTGCGGTGCATAGGGATGACCACATCGGGGTTTATGTCGATCGCAGCCCGCACGGCTTCTGCAAGATCCATTGTGTACGTGCCTCCGATGGGCATTAGAGCCACATCGATGCGGCCCAGTGCTTTCATCTCAGGAATAAAATCCGTGTCGCCGGCATGGTAAATCGTTTTACCCTCTATGGTTAGAACATAGCCGACGCCCTCGCCTTTGTGATGAACCTTACGGGTCGAACTTCCTCTTGGTGTATTGTAGGCATCCACTGCTTTGATTTGAATGTCCAGAAAAGAAAACGTTTCTCCGGGTTCAACAACCCGAATATCTTTTCCCAGGTTTTTGGTGCAGCGTTTGGGACCGGCAACCAACGTACGCTTGCCGCGCAGCCGGTTAACGGTAACATCCTTGGCATGATCTTTATGCGCATGGGTGACCAGGATCAGATCGGCCTTTTCCAGCTTTTCGGGCAGCCCGTCAATCGGATCCGGCCAGTGGCTGTATTCAATTTTTTGGGGATAGTGGGTGTAGTAAGAACGCAGATAAGCGGGATCAATATAAATGATCGCATTTTTGGATTTAATCTGAAACCAGGCAGGCGGAAACCATTTAAGGTAGACAGACATTGGTGTTTAATAAAACGGAAATTTTTCCCAGAAGTCATTTTCATCATCCTGCCACTTGGGGCCGAACTTCTTTTCGAAAAAAGCGCCCATACGATCATACCAACGACTCCAGGGGTTGTTGCCCAGTTCTTTAGCCTCAAGAACGTCGTTTAAAAACGAAGCGATGTTGACCATTTCTTCTTTGGGCAGATAGGAGGCGGCGCCTTCATTATAAGATTTTACGACATTTTCCGGGCTGAGGGCATGGGCTGTCAACATCACAGACGTTACCTCTCTTTGACGGGCAATTTCCAGCAACTGATAGCCTTCAACCCCCATGATGTCCAGGACCGCGAGGTCGAAATGTTCAGATTCCAGATAATCTTTAGCTGCATTAAAATTAGACGCCTTAACCGTTTCGCACATGGGTAGCAGGTCTTCCAGCGTATCCAGCACATCCGGTTCGTCATCCACCAAAAGAATTCGTTTACCTTCCAACATGTCTTTTTCAGCCATAATGCGCGATCTCCTCCTTAATTTTATCCAAATCTACCCTGAGCCTTAATATTAAGTGTATTTGCCTGCAGATCAAGGAATTTTAATTTTTAACAATCTTTTTTTACAAAAAGTGATACAGTTTTGCCGTCCTTTAAATTGACCAACCCTTCCTCGCAGATGCGCAAATACGGTATGGCCGCACCGGTAAGCGTTATCAGCGACAGGACCGGTTCAGGGAAGGAGATACCGATATTTTGGGCTGCCCGGGTGACCTCTGCAAATTGGTCAACAAGATCTTCAATCTTCAGGTCGGCGATGAGGCCAAAAATAGGCAATGCAAGTTCCGCCAGTATATGACCGGCCTGACAGATAACAACACCGCCCTGGAGGTTGCGAATGCGATTAACGGCTGCAGCCATGTCGCCGTCATCGCGACCCACAACGATAATATCAGTGGTATCCCAGGCGGCGCTGCAGGCGATGGCGCCCGATTGAATGCCGAATCCCTTGATCAGGCCTGCAAACAGTCGACCGGGAATATGGGTGCGATCGATGGCCGCAATTTTGGCGATTTCCTTATCGGGAACAATAAATAATTGTCCATCCCGAACGGCAATGGATTGCGTAGTTTCAGCGGTGACCAGATCCGTAACCATGCTCATTACGCGTACAT
>JASFJF010000142.1:0-8916 GCA_050122255.1 Desulfobacterales bacterium | reverse complement strand
GCCGCGGTGGCGGCTGAGGCGATTGTAGAACAGATCGATCAAAAGAGCGGCCATTGGGCCCTGGAGGCTCCCCATGAAGTTTCAGATGATTCTATTGATCTTGCCCGACGCCTGCTGGGCCTACCGACACCCGTCAAAAATGAGGCCGATATTGAAAAGACATTTATCGGCCCCCCTGAGCGCTTGGATGCCGTTATTTACGGCGATGGCTATTTAAAAAACCTGATTCCTTACCTGTCCCAGATAATGGGCCGGATTGAGACAGTTGAAACAAATGTGATTCCTTCAAGGCGTTACGGTGAAAACTGGCTGGCGACCGAAACGATTTTGCTCGAAACAGCTGAATCCCGCCTGGGAACGATGCGCCTTGATGTTGATAAAATTTATACGATCCTAGCGACCGATACCCTTCTCCCATCAAGTTATCCGATTGATCCTGAGTCGTTTGTGCCGGAGGCTAACGTTTCACTTCGTAACAGGGCTGAAGGACTGGAGATAAAATCAGTGGGTGATGCATCCCGCTTTGCCATTATGTCCATTCCCGGGTCGGATGATCAGATTTTTCGTCTGTTGAAGCTCACCGTAGAGGCGCTGCATTCGGACACAATGACTTTCAAATTCGAATCGGATTTGCCCCTCATCACCCACAGAGCGCTCCGGCCAGGGTTTGCAACGTTGTGCTTGCCCCTGCCCTTTCAGAAAGAGCTATCACTGAGCGTCAGACCGGGAAGCAAGGCCGGCGTGCTGACGTTGAAGTCGGCAGAGATACTGGCATTTGCGGCACTGCGTGCAACCACCGAGCCTCGCCAGTTAAAAAACTTGCTTGCCAAATGGCCGTCCGATAAAAATATCACACTGGCAAAACTGGATTTAGAGCCGGCCGCAATCACAACGAATCCTGCTCCTAAATTATCAGAATCGAAATTGAATTCCGGTAATTCCGATGATGCGTCTCAACCGAAAGCGCCCGTCAGTGACCTAAAGGCGGCATTTGAGAAGGTTTTCGCCAATCAGGGAACCCGATTAAAAAAAGGCGCCATCAGGACTCCATTTACAAAATCGGTCACCACCCCGTCCAAAAGCAAAGTCGAAAAATCAAAAAACGATGTCGATAGAAAAATACCACCTGACGAAAATGACTCCGGGATCGCCATCGCAAAAGCATCCATAGTCGAACCCAAGAGAAAAATCGATCATTCAAAAGATGAGGATATGAATGAAAACGATCAGAGCTATATTTCAAGAACGGGACCGACATCCCGACCCGCTTTGCCAGCGATCTCATTAAACGACATAGCAGACGGACGCATTTTCCAGCGCCGCAGAAACAGTGCCGATATCGTTATTTCCGGTACTTACAGCGGAGCGCTGCAGGCTGTTGAAGCTAGGGTTGTCCAAAGCGACACTCAGGCGCAAATCGTTCCCTGGACGCTGATCGATTCTGCCCCGGCAAACGGGATTTTTGTGGGCCGCCTGGATAACGTGCCTCAGGGAGGATGGTATTTCCTCCAGGTTCGCAGTCAAAGCAATCACAGTATAATGGCAGACGGGAAACACCGCTGGGGGATTGGTATGCTGATAGCCTGTTTGGGACAGTCGAACATGAATGAGTGGTTTCACACCGGCAACGATTTGAAGGCACATTCCCTGTTGCGTAAATTCAACGACAGGGGCTGGTCCCGGTTAAATACAACCGGCAATGCCGCCATTGCCTTCGGCAACCGCATCATCGAGCGGCTGGGTATCCCAGTTGGGCTTCTGGATTACGCCGTCAACGGATCAGGATTAAGAAAAGAAGCCGACTGGGGAACGGGCCACTGGACGGATGCCGCACCAGGCTCCATCTACAATCGCTTTATCAGCGGCGTATCCGCTGTTGGCGGCGTGCTGGAATTTGTCATCTGGATTCAGGGAGAAGCAGATGCCGCCAGAGGCACGGTAACCCAAGAAGAGTATGCGCGTTCATTAACTCAATTTGTTGAAGACCAGGTGAGAATCGACATCTCCAATGGATCGCAGCGCGAGCAGTTGCCATTTCTGGTCGTTATGATGATCAAGCGTCCCGGCGGCAAGGACAAACCCCACCAGGCCATCCGCAATGCCCAAAAACAGGTCGTCGAAAACCTAAGCGACTGTTACCTGGCAGCAACCACCCTTGATCTAAGAAACCATGGCCGGCAGCATCTTACGCCAAAAGCATACATTTCCATGGGCCAAAGGGTGGCCCAGTCGGTCTTATATATCGCGGGAAAAGAATCCTACCATCGCGGCCCGCAGGTTGTCGATTCCAGACGAATCGACGACTACACGGTTGAAGTTAAAATCCAACACCATGGTGGCAATGATTTCGTGCCGTCTTCCAGTATCAGCGGATGGGAAATCATCGCAGATGGTCGGCCGGTGAAGATTCAAAAAGTCTATCGCCATGATGCCAGCACGATTCGGATTGTCACCATACATCCATTCACCGGAAGTGCATCCATTCGTTACCTGTATGGTGCGATGCCAGATGTCAAACACGCGGTGCTGGACAATTCTCGCCTGTCCCTGCCTCTGGAGGAATACCAATCAGAAATCAGATGATTTCCGGTTGATGCTGCTTTTCGAACCGTCGTTCGATCAAATGAAACGGCAGTTCTCCACCTGCTAATAGAAACGTGTAGAAATCCTTGCTTTCTGAAAGATGGCCATATTTTTTCTTCAGCTGCTTGAATTGATGACTGCCATAGCCATAACATAATTGATACCCGGGATTGAGCCGAAAACGATCCAGTTGCCTTGATGCTTCGGTTGGATCAAATCCACAAGTGGTTAACAAGTCTAAAGCCGCTGGTTCGGAAAGCTCACCAATGGTGAATCCCACATCGATTTGACAGCGAGCTGAACGCCATAATTCACGTTTGAGGCTGACAAGCGCTTCTAAAGGATCATTTAGGTAGTTGTATTCAATTAACAATGATTCTGCATATGAGGCCCAGCCTTCATAAAATAATGGTGACTCTATCTGCCGGCGAATTGGATTTGCAAGCTTGCGGCGAAAAGAATCCAAGAAATGATGCCCGGGAATGGTTTCATGCGCGGTCAGCATTTTGTACTCTCTATTTAATCGTCTTTGTAGATGATGGTCGCTTACTTGGCAATTATACAATGGAAAATGTGTCGAAATATAAAAGTAGCTATTTTCGCGGGGATCACGGCTAAATGCGGCTGCAAATGATGCTGAACTTCTTACGGATTTAAGATAAGTTGGTGTGTATTCAATTTTGACGGGTGCAGATAGCCATTCTTCACTAAAACCGTTATGACTGAAAAATTCTCGCAAGCGATGAATTTCATCTTTATAAAGGGCAACGATTTCTGATTCCGCCACTGGCTCAGGCATATAGGCATGGTAGAGTTGCTCCCAGGTTTTATTCTCGTCAATCTGGGATTGTATCGCTTTTAATTTTTCCAATATCGCCTGCCATTCATACTGGGCGATGGCAAAAATCTCATTTGCTGAATGGGCTGATAAAAAATGATCTCTTAAGGAAGTCTCTAAGGTAGAAACGGCAAATTGGCGGTCAGGCTCAGGAGATCTGGATGCTAAAAATTGATCGAATTTTTCAAGAGCCACCCTGGCATCAGCGATAAATTTCGCTACCCTACTTTGATGATCGGGAAATCGCATTAACAGAGCCCGTCTGACTTCTGCTAGGTAATGTTTGCAGTCTTGCGCCATTCGCAAAGAAGCCTGATAATAGGTCCCGGGCACAGAATCAATATTGTCGATACCATTTTGAAGTATATCCGGTATGCCAGATAGTCGCGCTAATGTGCGATCTTCGACCTCATATGAGTTATCAGCCGGCTTGTTCAAAGCATGATCCAGGCCGATGAATCCAATTTTCAGATACAGCAGTGGATTGTACTGCCAAGAACGTTTGGTATCCAGCTCGATTAGAATGCCGGCTGTATTGGCCTTCAGCAAATCGAGATCAATGGTCTGCTCAAGGTCACCGGCTTCGCCGTCAGCCGCCTTAAACTCTTGATGAAAACTTTTCAGTTGATCAATGGATTCTTCGATCGCGGTGGCTTCGAATCGATCGATTTTGTCGTAGTGTTTAGCCGCATTTTCTGCTCTGGGGAGAAAGTCAAATTCATCGCTGGCACACATCACCGGAAAGCGTTCGGCCAGAAAATCAAAATAGCTATTTGCTAATGCTTGGTAAAGGTCCATTCTATTCAAGATTAAGATTTTTTGGTGATTTTTGTCACATAAAATCAAACATCTCCTGTCTAAAGTCAAAACCAAATGTCTGATTGCATCTTGCTTTTGCAACAGCAAATCGCTACAAGTCTTTTATGAATCCTCAAAATAGAAGATACAGAGCCTTGGTTTCATCAGACTGGAATGAGTGTCTGGCGCCTTGCGGTCCATTTGATTCTTTCTCCTTTGCCTACCCGCATCTTGTAAATGAACTCGAAGCGATCTTTAAGCAGTATACCGGTAATATCATTTCCCTCAGTGAAGCAGTCCGTCAACTGCAACAATTGTTACCCAATCCGGTGACGCCACAGCAGATGGATAACTACTTGGATAAAAGATTTGCTACTTACCGTGGCGTTTCGCAATTAATCGATTGGTGCAAAAACCGGAGCATTCTATTCATGATCAACACCACCGGAATGATCGGCTACTTTCAAAGGGTTTTTGCAAAAACTCTGCTGCCGGAAGTGCCGCTACTATCAGCTCACCCGATGGTTCGTTACGAAAAAGTCAATACGGATCCCGAACATGTCTACAATCTTTTTGAGACGACGGATAAAAGTAAAAATACTGAATCGGTGATGCACCATTTTAATATTCCAGCCGACAAAATCATACTGATGGGTGACAGCGGCGGCGACGGGCCACATTTTGAATGGGGTGCCGAGATCGATGCGTTGCTGGTCGCCAGCATGGCCAAACCATCCCTGAAAAGATATTGTGAACAAAAGCAAATACCAATTGATATCCTATTTGGATATTCTTATGCCGAAGGTGACCCCCGAAATATAGCCAGGGAAATGCAGGTCAACTTTATGGATTTGGTTCCCATAATCGAAGATATCATTGTTTAGGCATTTTTCTGCCGAAATTCCAGCATAAACTCCGCCAGCCGTTCAGCGCCTTCAACCGGCATTGCATTGTACATGGAAGCCCGGCAGCCACCCACTGAACGGTGGCCCTTGAGACCCGAAAAATCGGCCTCGAGGGCTTCAGCAATGAACTTTGCCTCCAGCTCTTCGGTCGGCAAACGAAAACAAACATTCATGCGCGAGCGCGAGGCGGTGTCCACGGGACAGCGGTACCAGCCGTCTGAACGGTCGATAGTGTCGTAAAGCGCCCCGGAGCGTGCCAGCGCTCTTTTTTCCATTTCTACAAGTCCACCCTGTTCTTTGACCCAGTCCACGGTGAGTTTCATCATATAAATTGCAAACACCGGTGGCGTGTTGTAGAGTGAATCTTTTGCGGCATGAATTTTATACGACAAATACGCCGGCAGGTCGTTGCGGCACTTTTCCAGCAGTGTCTTGTGAATAATTACCAAAGCCATACCGGCAGGGCCTAAGTTTTTCTGGGCACCGGCAAAGGCAAGGTCGAGTTTGTCCCATTCAATCGGACGCGACATAATGTGAGACGACATGTCCGCCACCAGCGGCACCGCCCCGGTGTCCGGATAGGAATGATACTCAATGCCGCCGATGGTCTCGTTGCCGCAAATGTGAACATAGGCTGCATCAGCACTCACCTGATACTCGTCATCGGCGGGCATGCGCGTAAAATTATGAGCCTCACCGCTCCAGGTAACATGGATCGGCCCCAATTTTTCAGCATCG
Source organism: Desulfobacterales bacterium (assembly GCA_050122255.1). Classification (GTDB taxonomy): domain Bacteria; phylum Desulfobacterota; class Desulfobacteria; order Desulfobacterales; family JAHEIW01; genus JAHEIW01. Next base: position 3,054 of record JASFJF010000142.1, on the reverse strand, counting down.
GCAATGGCCTTTTTGACCCAGGTCCCGGTATTGAGAAATTCCGTAATTTTGCCATCAGCCATCAGATTTAATGGCACCATGCCAAACTGCAAGGTGGCGCCGCCCTGAATGAACAGAATGGCATGACTTTCCGGAACTGCCAGTACCTCACGAATACCGGCGATGGCTTCATAATGCACCCTGTCGTAGTGTTCGCCACGGTGGCTCATTTCGATCAGGGACATTCCCGCCCCCTGGTAATCAACAAACTCAGCCTGGGCTTTTTCCAGCGCCGGCAACGGTAATGTGCACGGGCCGGCTGAAAAATTAAAGATTCGATTTGACATGTTGCCCCTCCCTTCTGGCTAAATGTCCATCCAATGTGAATGCTGAGATGATTTGCAGATTGCCTGTATCCAGGATGTGCATAATTTGATTCTTTTTCCGGGTATGGGTTACCCCAGCAAAGCCTTTTAATTGGGCTAATTTGATGAATATTTTGTAAAAATTATTTGCTTGACTAAAATTTGTATACCGTATACAGGATGAAGTCAAGCCAGCAAATGAAGGCATTTCAGAAGACTGTAGCGGATTTTTTTCCGCAATCACGTGTTCCATATGTTCCTCAGTTGTGTCAATCTCTGACCGTCAACTTACTATTAAGGAGGGTGCCATGGAGACGAAAAAGGTTTTTTTGAATGAAGATGAAATACCACGGCAATGGTACAATATTCTGGCGGACATCAAAATGAATCCACCGATGGGGCCCGAAGGTCCGGTAACACCGGATATGCTGGCACCGGTATTCCCGATGAATCTGATCGAGCAGGAAGTCAGCCCGGAAAGATGGATCGATATTCCCGAAGACATTCTGCGCGTATATAATATCTGGCGTCCCAGCCCTCTGGTCAGAGCCTATGAGCTTGAAAAAGCTTTGGATACGCCTGCCCGGATTTATTACAAATATGAAGGCGTCAGCCCTCCGGGAAGCCACAAACCTAACACAGCCGTGGCCCAGGCCTATTATAACAAGGAATTCGGCATTAAGCGCCTGACCACTGAGACCGGCGCCGGTCAGTGGGGCAGCGCCCTGTCGTTTGCCTGCTCCCAATATGGCCTTGAATGCAAGGTGTTTATGGTGCGTATCAGTTTCGACCAGAAACCCTATCGCAAAACAATGATGGCCACCTGGGGGGCAAATTGTGTGGCCAGTCCCAGCACCGAGACCAAGGCCGGACAGCAAATCCTCGAACAGGATCCGGACACCCCCGGTAGCTTAGGCATTGCTATCAGCGAAGCCATCGAAGCGGCGGTGACCGATCCAACCGGAGAAACCCGTTACTCTCTGGGCAGCGTCCTCAACCATGTGATGCTTCATCAGACCGTCATCGGCCTTGAAGCCAAAAAACAGATGGATAAAATCGGCGAGTATCCGGATGTCATCATTGGGTGCGCCGGCGGCGGCAGCAACTTTGCCGGATTGGCTTTCCCATTTGTACTGGATAAATTTAACGGCAAGAACATCGACATTCATCCGGTGGAACCGACCGCTTGCCCAACGATGACCAAAGCGCCGTTTGTCTATGATCATGGTGATACCGTTAAAATGACGCCTTTGTTGCCCATGCACAGTCTCGGCCATACATTTGTACCGCCACCGATGCATGCCGGCGGATTGCGCTATCACGGCATGGCGCCGACGGTCAGCCAGCTGGTGGTCGAAGGTGTCCTGGAGCCCAAGGCTTACGGCCAGATCGACACCTATGAGGCCGGCATGCTGGTCGCCAAGTCCGAGGGATTTATTTCTGCTCCGGAAACCAACCATGCCCTGGCATGCGTGGTGGATGTAGCCAGGAAATGCAAGCAAGAAGCCAAAGAAAAAGTAATCCTTTTTAATTTCAGTGGTCACGGATTGATCGATCTGGGCGCCTATGAGCAATTCCTGGCCGGCAATCTGACGGATTACGAATTTCCAGCCAAAGAGATCGAAGAAGCTGAAAAAGTTTTCGAACCACATCCCAAACCGCAAATCATCATGAGTCGATAAATATCGATTCGGGTTGCAGTATTATGACCAAAACCATAAGCGATCTCGTGCGAAGATGCCCGCGTCTCGGCGGTCCGGTGCCCTATGAATACTGCGAGGCCTGCGGTGACGACCAGCAGCCCTGCTTTAAGATTTTGGACTGCTGGTGGGAATACTTTGACGTCGTACAGTATTTAGAGGAAAAATTACCCGAAGATCAGTTTAACCGCTTGATGACGGCCAAACCCAAACCTAAGATTACCAGTCTGGTTGAACTGATTGAGCAGGCCCGGCAAAGGAACAAATAAAAACAGGGTTGGCCAGCGCATTTGGCCTTTTAAGCGGTCCAGACGGTTAAAAGGCCATTTGTTTGTGGTAAAAGATTTGTCTGATGCGGCAATAACTGTTAAGGTAACAGATAAAAAAGATTTTCCCTTCGGGATATATCGAGATACCTTCAATCCCGAAAGCAAATAGCGGCGCACCTATATATTGTGTCCGCCTTTTTTTAGCGGAAATCAGTAAAGAAAAAGTTAGGATAAGAAAGCTACAAAATTTTGCTAAAATGAAAAGAATAGCATCATAGCCGAAACCCATCATTCAGCTGTTTTTCACATTGCGTTAGGAAATCCTAAATTCCGTATATTCAACTTGCATCTAATGCATCCGCTAATTTTTGGATACCATTCAGGTCAAAGTCTTCCGCCATTTGAACAATCTGTTTGCTCAGCAGTGTGCAGGTGTCTGATTGATCCTTAATTTCCTCTGCGATGGCATTTAACGTCGTGACATCTCCCATTTCAGCCGCATCTCTAATGCGTTTGGCAATATCATGAGATAATTCGGTGGGAATATCTGCAAGCGCTTCAGCGGATGGTTTTTCGATATTTTCTTCAGTAGGTACGCCAAGAGTCTGAGCTGATTTGAGGGCTTGATTGAGGGCATCTTCAAGCTCTGAGAATTTTAAATTTAGCTCTTCAGCTTGAGGGGCGTTCTGTTGTTCAACTCCTTTAACGAGTTTCTCGATGTTCACCGCGGCTGCCTGAAGC
>JASFJF010000141.1:0-8957 GCA_050122255.1 Desulfobacterales bacterium | reverse complement strand
GGTGGTGTCCAGCAGCCCGGAACGTTGCAACGGCGGATTGGCATCCAGCAAGTCCAGCGGGCGGCCGCCCCACAGGATCACATATTGCGCTACCTTGCCATCGAACATTCTCTCGAAAAGGCGAATCATGTCGTGCCCGACCTCTTTGATCATCAGAAATTTTTCCGCTCCACAGACCTGACGGTTAAGCAAAAATTCTTCGCCGGCCCCCCGTCCGGGAAAATCAACCACGTAAATTCGATCCGGCAGGCACCGATCGCGAAAATCCTCAAGTTGCGTAATCGACTTAATAAGCCAGATGTCCTTGCCCGCCCGCGACATCACGATTTCACCCACATCTTCTAAGAAAATCCGGTCGGTGTCAGTATCCTGTATCATCAGACAGTTCCTTTCCCGATTATGCTGTGTCTTAAAGGAAGAAAATAAATTTCGGGCAGAATATAGGATAAAGCGTTAGATGTGTCAAATCAGAAGAAAAGGGCAAGCCTGCGATGAAAGCTTGCCCTTTTCTTGAAGTTAAATGCGGTGGCTAAACGACTGTTACATTGACGGCATGTGCACCCTTGGGTCCCTCCTCGATTTCAAATGTAACCTGATCGCCTTCGTTAAGAGACCTGAATCCGGATGCATTGATTCCGGTGTGGTGGACAAAAACATCCGGGCCATCTTCTTGCTCGATAAAGCCATAACCCTTACGGTCATTAAACCATTTTACAACACCATTTGCCACTATGACACCCCCTTTGTATCTGTAATTACCATAGTCCCATACTTCAGGATGCCACCCGGACGAATGGATCTTTCCTGCAGAATGAAACCAGCCTTCAATCAAGACAGGCCCTGATCAATGTATAAATTATAAATTCTTTTTCCCATCAAAATCAAGTACTTTATTCAATACCATCTTTTGCAGTGGTCGCTGGGGGGCCGCTAAATGCGAGGTTTGCAACTATCTGCGCCACAATGGGTAACCGCTTACCTATATTTTGGCCATTTTTTTTCATAACAACCATGTGGCTCCTGGCAAGTCTTGTTGTAAGTTATTGTGATTATATATTATTATTCTCTATATGCTTTATCTTCGATTTTTGCATGGATATTGCAACGCATAGGTTGCACAGGGTCAAAAGCGCGTCAACGTTTCCCGACCGGGTTCGTTCACGCCCCTGGGGAATTGAATAAACAACCCAAATTTCCGCCCTCATGCCTGCCCGCCAGCATCCATACGATAGGATGTCAGTGCCGGTTATATAGAAACCGCAATCCATCCGCATTCACCATGATCTGTCGTTGAAATCATGAACCGTGGAGCAGCCTGATATGAATGAACCCGACAAAATGACAGGGAAATCGAAACCGGATCGCCCAGATACGCTTTCACAAGACCCTTTGGCGGAGAGACGAACGGGGCGCGACCGCAGAAAAGGGGTTGATCGCCGCAGTGGATTTGACCGCCGGCGGGATTTGAATCAACAGGTATCCGAGCGCAAAAGCATTACGGAGGATTAAGACGTTCACGGCAGGGGATGTTTAAAAATTCATCATTCCCTAACAAAAACGGATTAATATGCGCAAAAACGGAAAGGAGCAACATGGCACAACACGTTATTGCCAGCAATCGGTTCGATAATAAATATAGACACCTGAGGAAAGCCGACGGCCATCTAAGAGCAGAAATCAGGATAAGCCGCAACGATTTGGGTTACCAGTTTAAACTGCAGGAGATCAATGATCACCAGGGTTCTTTTTTTATCAATAAGAATTCTGCCGTTCTGAACATTTTGGACGTTGGCGCTGTTCTGGATATGAAATATTGGACCGCTGAAAAAATCAGACTGGTCAAATATGTGCGTGCACAAATTCAAGATATTACCAGACAGAAGCATGAGCCTTTTAAAGGCCATTATAAAGTCGGTCTTTCCATATTGCAGATGAAAGGCTCAAAACGGGTGAACCCAGCGGATCGCCTGCTGAAAGCACGGGCAGAGGCCGAGGCGTTATTGTCTTCTTAAGGCAGGCATTGACCCCGGCAAGGCACCAATAAAGTAATGCCGCCTCAGATGGTAGTAAAAGGCAGGCCTCACAGCATTATTGAATTGACAGACATCATTGCCAAAATTGACTGAAGGGGGGAGTTACCATTATTAAGATATTGCTCATCGTTGCTATCATCGCCGCAATATATTGCATCGGCGCTGCAATTGTCTGCTTAATGGGTGCAGCCCGGGAAATGGAGTTACCCGATATTGAAGATATCGAGGTTGGAGAATAATGGACAGAGGTATCGGCTCTAAAATTTGCCCTGTTGCAGAATCCCTGAGCGTACAAGCGGCACCTGCAACTGTAAACAGTTGTTGTGTTTCCTGAAGCTAACTCTTCTATGTTCTTGACGGATCGTGTAGATCTCTGTTAGGTCTTATTTTCAAGTACCCAACAGGAGGTCGCGATGCGTCAAGCCCTTATTCTGTTTTCGGCGGTTATTGCTGTTTTATCATTCCCATTCTCTTTAACGGCAGAAGATAAACACGGTCGCATTTTTGTCGGCGCCGGCGCAAGCTATGTTGTCGAACGCTTTGATGACGGCGACTTGAAGGGATTTCCCGGCAACTCCAGCATTGATAATTCCTGGGGGTTTAATGTCTTTGGCGGCTACTGGTGGATCAAACACGTGGCCTTGGAAGGCAACTTCAACTGGTATGCTGATTTTGAAGGTCAGGCGGCAAGTAAGCGCGATTTCGATATCAGCATCTGGACGGCCATGCTGGACGTGCGGGTCATATCCCCCTCTTTGTGGCAGGACCGCATATATCCATACGCCAGAGTCGGGGGCGGCTGGATGGATGTCGATATTGACGCCAATATGGCTGATTCCGACAACTCGGACTTCGCTTACAATGTTGGCCTCGGTGTCGATTGCTTTGTTACTCGCAACTTGAGTCTCGGACTCGACGGCAGACACGTGTGGGGCACCGGAGAGGTTTCGGATTTCAACCATGCGACGTTTACACTGAGGGCCGCGTACCATTTTTGACGCTCGTATCAATTCATAGCTAATATGGAAGATTTGAGGCGTTCATATGAGAGGTATCGTAAATGTTATGTCCGGAATCTGCGGTATGATCACAGAAATCCGGGCCACATCCCGGGAACCATACGATATGGTCACCCTGGATATAGATACCAGATGTGACAGTATTCAACATCTGGCTGACAAGTTAAAGGTTGTCAATCCGAAGCAAGAAATTTCCTTTAGAGGAGATGGACCCCAAACGCTGCGAATGGCAGCCGAACACTGCAAGCACGCCGCATGCCCCGTTCCGTCAGGTATCATCAAAGCCATCGAAGTGGCAGCCGGTCTGGCGCTGCCAGAGGATGCCCGTATTGAAGTGGCCCAGGAAAAAGAATAGAAATTATCTTAAATTGCATCTAACCGCCGGTCACCGTTTTAAAAACCGATTCCGAATATTCGAATACCAGCGTGTTTGCTCCACTTTTGAATGGGCCTGCGGCAGGCCCTTCGGCCCTGAGCTCGCGGCCAGAGCGTTTAGCCGAGTCGTTTTCGCCTTGCCTTCTTGGGCACTTTTCCCCAAATTACCTCTGACTGACAGGTAGGTTCTAACCTTTTCCGCCAACCCGCTTCTTCCTCTCGACTGTTTCAGAATCGGCATCAGAGCGGCCGTTCCGGCCCCGGCGAATGGACTCGACCGCGTCAATCAGCCTGATCGGCGCAACTTCGTCCGATTCATCATCCTGCAGGCTCGTCAGATAATAATCAACGTTTTCATCCTGGTTTGCGGTGATGCCAAAATCATCTAACTTTTGCAAATAAAGGTCATCGGGGGCTTTGGGCACATTAAACTGATAGGGTGCCACCAGGGTTGTCATGTCCGACTCGTTGCCCACTTCATCCAGGGCCGTGATACCAAAGACGACGGGTCCACCATCGGGCACGAATAAGTCCACGTCATCGGGCAAAACAACTTCCGTTATATTCCCTAAGGAGACGCACTTGGAATCGTAACTGACTTCACTACCTTCGGACCAGTAAAGTTTGTATCCAACAACCTGGGCCGAGTCGGATGCCGACCACTTGAGCCTTCGTTTTTTTATTTTGGCCATACGGGTGCTCCTTTTCCTCGAGCGGCAATCTCACACCAGAGCGCATATGACGCCACTATTTCGTCGACAGCATAAAGAAGTCATAAACATCAATGAGTTGTCTGCTAATTTATCAGAGCGGTTACCGGATTAACGATACCCATCACTCCAAAAAGGCTTGTCAGCGTATGTTTCCTGCTGCGCCGCCACCGGCTCAGGCTCAACATTTTTGGGTTGTTGATTTGCCTCCAGCAGTGTGACCTCTTGGCATAGATTTTCGATTTCACCGGCAGCTTTGCTGCCGGGAGCGTACTGCATTACCGAAACACCCGAAGTCATCGCGTCGATATAGGCAACGCGCTGGCAAAGTTCGGTATCCAGGATATCCATATCAAAAATCCCCAGAGACTGTCGTGCCTGGCGGCCCACCCGGGTTCCCGGTATTTTTCGATTGATCAGCAGCTTGACATCCAGATCCGGGTTTTTCTCACGGGCGGAATCGATCATCTCCAGGGTGCCTTTACAAGACCAGATATCGAGCGAACTGGGGCTTAGTGGAACGATTGAAAGTTCTGCCACTGCCAGAATTGACTTTGTGATGTCGCTACTGGACGGAGGTGCATCGATGACCAGGTAATCGTATTCCTGGGAGAGCGTTTCGATTTCATCTCTGGTGATCGGTTCCGGATGATGCAGGACTTCAAAAGCGGTGTTGTTCTCAACGGCATGCCATTGGGTGGCGCTGCCCTGCGGGTCCGCGTCAATAAACAGCAATTTGTAATTCTTTCTTTTCAAACTGGCTGCAAAGTTGATCGCAGAAGTGGTTTTACCGACGCCCCCTTTCTGGTTAACAAAACTTACAATCATTGTCTCCCTCCTCTCGTGGAATTAAAAGAATGCGATGTGTCTTTGCCTCTGCTTGGATTCGGCCTCAGACAATGTTAGCATCCCCCCTTGGATAATTATTGATGCACAACACTGTCCTGCATTTAAGCCTTAATTCAGGAACTCCCATACACCGCCGGTCGCCCGATGTCAATATCAAAACACATTATGTGGTATAATTTACAATTGGCTCATCTATATATAGTATTTATCGGTGTGGCGCGACGCGCAGGGGTGAGGGCATCAAACCGGTTGGAAAGTCTGATTTGCTGTCGTTAAGCGTTGAGGCAGTCGTCAAGACATGTGATATAGCAGGTAACAAAGTCCATTTGATCTTTATAAGCCGGCAGCCGCATCCTGCAGGGGCATCGCCGGCTACCAAAATGATGGCCGCATAGCGATGCTAATGCGGTTCACGGTACAGGGCCAGTACGCCGGATCGAGCCAATTTTTTTACGCCCATAGGCGCCAGCAGCCGGATGAGAGCGTCTATTTTTTGCTGCCTGCCGGTGACCTCGATAATAAAGTGGGTCGCGCCGGTATCAACAATCCGGCCTCTGAAGGTTTCGATGATTCTTAGGATTTCGCTGCGGTCTTTTGGCCGGGCCCTCACACAGATCAGGGCCATTTCACGTTTGACGGCATCCTCACCCGTCATGACCCGCAATTTGATTACATTCACGAGTCTGCGCACCTGCTTCATTATCTGTTCGAGCATCTCCGGATTTGCCTTCGTCGATATAGTGATACGCGACATTTTCGGGTTGGCCGTCGGCGCTCCGCAGATGGTTTCAATATTGTAACCCCGGCTGGCAAAAAGCCCTGCAACCCGTGCCGTCACACCCGGTTCATTTTCAACCAGCATGGTCAAAATGTGCTTTTCGTCTTTCATGCTTCCCCTCTTCGGTCAGCATTTGCAAATGCCTGGTCTCCGATAGTAATCCCAGCTCCACTTATCAAATACAAGCAATGTTATCAAATGCAGAGAACCGTACCGATTCCAATTAGAGCGCGGGACGCTGAGATGGGATCAAAAGACAAGCGGATACAATCCGCGCTGGATTCACGGCCAGCTCTTCACAGCTGTGGAATATGACGCCTTTCGCGACACGGCAAAGATAAGAGGTCAGAAAGGAAAGAATTTCCAGGATACCGGTCAGGCCTCCCAGATGTCGGGCATTTGCTTATTCATCGTGTAGTATTCGATCCGGCAAGGAGCGACCTTGCAGACCACAAAATTGGGATCATCGGGACCCGTAAAAATCGGCTCAAGCATGTCATACCAGACGGCTCGTTTGGTCTCGGGGTCTTCAAGGATCTCGGCCTGACCTTCGACCTGTAACCAGGACACAGCGTTTTGCATATCACCAACACCCAGGGTCAGATGCACTTCCGGATTATCGGCAATCTGCCTCACTTTGCGGGAGCCTTTGAAAGTCGCAAACCAGATATTCATGTGGTCATCCGCACTGACAACCACATAGCGCGTCCACGGCTTATGCTCGTCGGTTACAGTGGCAAAAGAAGCCAGGGTGTGGGTTTTCATCTTATCCAGAATTTTGGCTTTCAGGTCACTCATGAGGTCTCCTTGGTATCAGGGAATGAGATGATACTTTACTATGTTTACGTACCCGGAAGATGTCAAGAAGATACTTGAAAATAAATGCAGCTTGATACATAACAAAGAAATAAGATGAAAAGCGCGGAACGTAAACGACCGCAAAGGGGCTTTGAAATGCTTTCAGAATTTTATAATGAGGTTCTGGCCTTTGGGCCGGTTGCCGTTTTACCGCAGAATTTGAACAACAAATGGATTCAGCGGCTGCAAAAAATGGCCGATGATTTTTTAGACAGCAATTTCAACTTGCACACCTGTACCGATGCAAAGGAAGTCGGCGATCCGGTTTTGGCGGCCTGCGTTTATGAAATAGTGCGATATCAGTACGCAGATCAAACCGATCTGAAGCCCAAGGAAATGGCGGAGAAGATGATCATTTACGCGCTTTCGATTACCATGGAATCGATCAATCGCAAGGATAATTTTGGCCTGGAGCCGCCAAGTTTAGACAACATCCTTTCAATGGAGCGTATCCTCTCATATAAATCGGTGCAGCCGGAATTTATACAATTACTCCGCGACGCTTGCATTCTTCGTGAATCGGAAAAAGGCTGGTTTCAGAATATCAAAGAAAAGCTGATCAGCAGAATGAAAGGATCCTGATACGGGACCGCCCCGGGCAATGCGTTTTGACCGCGAGGTTGCAGCAGCGATCTTCGGTCGTATGCGGCGACAGCATTAGTTTTGAATGCGGATGAGGATTTCATTGCGACGCAAAAACCAGGGCATAAAGGGCGGATCATAACGCGCCCAAACCGGTTGACCTACAGGCTTGAGCCCGCGCCTTGTAATGGCTGCTTGCAACAGGGCTTTATTTTTTTCAAAGCGTTTTTGACTCCAGGTGCCCGAATACCGGATGACGGCCATCAGATAACCGGGCTCCTCTTTTAGTTGTACAAGCTCATCCAGTGGCTTGGGAAGCGTTTCCATGGTGTATTCGGCCGGCATCAAAAAGGTAATCCGCCACTGGCCCTGCGACTTTTCCTGGGTCACCGGGGCAGTCATGGCAATTTTTTCAGACTCGGCTTCCTGCGTTACAGGGGCTGTCATGGCAATGTTTTCGTTTTTGATGTTTTTACCATTGATGTAATCATACAGACGGCGAAAGCCCACATTGCCGACTGCTTCAAAATCTCCCGCCACAAAGGTCTCGGCGACGATGCGAGGTTCATACTGTCTGAGTTCAAAATTTTTTTCACTTTCAATAACCTGGTACTTTGCTTTTTCAATGGCCATGGTCTCGGTCGTAAATAGCAGTAGCAAGGTGACTACAGCAAATCGTGTTACCGGCGCTACACAGCGTTGTGCTTTCATTTTCAATTTTACCTCTCTGATGACGCTTTAAGACGACGCTTACAGCAATTTATCAGCAGCCTTATTATGGTAGGCTTATCAAAATATAGGCATGAATGAGTGCCCTTCAATGTAAAAAATGGTTTGAACGCGACCATCAAAGCAAAATCAATTTGAAATTATGGAGGACAACATGGTGGCCAAACGGGAAAAGCAGCCGTAGCCCTCTGGGAAGCGATTATGATTGCTGGCAGAACGCCCGGATTTTACGAGCTTAAGCGCACCCGGGAGGCCGAGCCCCTTTTCGGTGAACGGCCCAAAATATAGCGGGTTTTAGAAAACGCCTGACACAACCAAGCGACATGCTCAGCCACACGGTCAGACGAATTCTCAGTGGATGGTGGAAAAATACTGCAAGTTGGAAAACCCATAATCGATTCGGCTTCCTGTATGACCGTAATTATTGTATTCAAGCGCCAGTATGGCTTCTCCTTCGCGGCGGCATCACTTTCGACAGCAATGCCATCGCTCCTGACTGCGTCAATATATCGTAGCCGAGGGTGCGCGCTAATTTCTGATCTTCGGGGCCCGAGTGACCCCAGGCGGCCAGGAGCGGTATGAGCACTTTTTCTTGCCGATTTATGCTTTGATCAAGCTCCTGCAAGTTTTTGATGGAATCATCAAAAAAATAATAGCTTCCGGCCCGAAAACGCCGCTGGATAAGCTGCATGTTTTCGACTTTGGAAGCCCCATTATCCCCGCTGTAAATGTTTTCGGACGGAATCTTGAGCTCGAAATGTCGGCAAAGACGTTCGGTAGCGGCACGGTTTTTGTTGGTTGCAATGGCGAATCCGGGTTGATCCCAGCGCTCAACAAGCGCATTCCAGAGGGGCTGAAAGGGCCGATGCAAGGCCGTCCAGCCGGCAGCGTCGCGTTCGATAAGCTGCTGTCGCGTTTCGTAAACCTGGCCGGAGCGCTGGGTGACCGGCTCAGCCGCGTCTGCAATGATCGCCTGGTATTCTTGGGGCTTTAAAATTCTGCCGGATTCGCTGCGATAATGTTC
>JASFJF010000140.1:0-9010 GCA_050122255.1 Desulfobacterales bacterium | reverse complement strand
ATCCAACCTCACCGGTCTGGTCGAAAACTATCGGATCCCTTGCCGACAGGTGCAGAAGCGCGAAATCACCGATCAGCTCTACAATGTGGCCCTCAATGAAATCGTTGACTTCTGGGTCAGCGCCTGGAAAGCGGGTGGCTTCCAGCCCGGTATGTATGCCAGGACCGGACAAGAAATTTCGCACAGAAACCTGGTGTTGAACGCCAAAACAAACCAAGGAAGCCCTTTGGCGGAAAAATAGCTCAGAATACAGAATTATAGAAGCTTTACGATATTGTCATATAGATCCCGTTTTTACACCGCTTGTCATTTTAATGTTCCAAAAAATGCTGGCGGCATAAGTGTGGCAGCAAAAAAGCCTTCCGCAAGCGGAACGCTTTTTTGACAACCACTATAAACGGGATCTTTTTTTATACGATTATTTCTTGATTTTTTTTATGCGCTTGAGATCTTCCCAGGCATCGGTAAGCATGGCATTGGGCACATAGCCGTCGATCCAATCCCGATAGGCGCGGATATTGATCTGCTGGTAAAGCGGAATGCCGATGGCCTCTTCGTACCACAGGTGCTGCAGCCGGGCGTAAATTTCTTCACGTTTGAATGGTTCGACGGTGGCGATGCCGGTCTCGCACAGCCGGTCGACCGCCGTATTTTGATATGCCATGAACCTGGCGTAAACACCGGAGGAGTGCATAAAAGTGTGAAGAAAATTATGGGGGTCGGCGTAATCGGCAGCCCAGCCGGTAATAAAGATTGGATACCGATAACTGCGGTACTGAACCAGGTAATTCTTCCATTCAACATTGCGAATCTCAATGCTGAATTTTGGATTCAGCGACATGATATTTTCCGCGATCATCATTGCAGCCGCCTCGCGCATGGCATTGCCGGAGTTATAGGTAATCGCCATTTTGAAGCCCCGGTCCCACACCCGACCGCCCCATGCTTCTTGCATGTGAGCGCGGGCTTTGTTCAAATCGAACGCATAGTGCGGCACAGTTTTGTGAAACGGTAACCCTTCAATGTTGGGGCTGGTGGGCATGATCACCAGACCGTTAAAAACATCCTGTCGATAGGTTTCACGATCCATGGCATGCAAAAACGCCTTGCGGACATCGATATCAGAGAAGAAGTCCGGTGGGATGCCATTGCCGTCAAGGCGCCCACTGCCGATATTGGGATTACCCGTCGGGTCAATCTTCTGGCAGAAAAGCGCAAACGAAACCGACAGCTGCGGCACTTTGGAAATTTTTAGGCCCTGAATGGCTTTCACTTCCGGCACATAGGGGATGTCCACGGTCACCCGATCAGCATCGCCGTTTTGCAACATGAGCTTGCGGGTGCTCCATTCTTTCACATATTTGACAATAGCTCTTTTGAGTGTGGGCCTGGCACCCCAGTATCCGTCAAAACGCTCGAAAACAAATTGCTTGGAAGGCTCCCAGGATTTAAAACGGAATGCGCCCGTGCCGTTGGCAATCTTTAACAGTGGCTCATGGCCCGGCGCCGGATTGTTGTATTTAGCTGCATTTTCGATGCGGCCGTCCCAGGCGCCATTGGCAATGGCCCATTCCCGATTCAGAACGACCGCACACGAATTGGCCAGAATGCCCATCAACGGCGGGTAGGGCTGCGGCAGCCGGATGATCACACGGTCACCCTCAGCACTGATGGCCGTATCGATCATTTTAAAAATACCCGGCCGTATCTTTCCGTTTTCATCGCGGGTCGAGCTTTTAGCGGTCACGGCTTCCAACAGCATCCACATGGGACCGCCATCCGGGTCCGCGATCATATTGCGCTTTAGCGAGTAAACCACATCCTGAGGGGTGAGTTCAGCACCATTGTGAAATTTAACGCCTTTGCGGATATTAAATACATAGGTGCTTCCGTCTGTTGAAATACCCCCGTTTGCCAGCGTTGGGACTGTTGTTGCCAAAAGCGGAATAAAGGCATCTGTTTTAGACGCGTCATAAAAGATCAGGGGTTCATAAATATTTAAGATACGCTGACCACCGGTGGTGTCGTAACAGGCAGCCGGGTCCAGGGTGCGTAGGGTGCCGTAGGTGGCTAAAATGAAGGTGTCTGGATTTTTAGTTCCGGGCGATACGGGCACTGCACCCAAGAGCAAAATGAGCACGAATATGATGCGTTTTGGTCTCAGTTTCATTGGGGTAAGCTTTTTCATAAACCTAAGTTTTGCACGAGTCGGAGATTTTCATGCAAAATCATTTTTTGAATTTGCGGTAGATTATTAAAAGGAGAACAGCACCGCCGACAGCAATGATCAGGCTGCGAAGATCAAAGCCGGTGACCCTGCCGAATCCAATTGCCGAGCTGATGAAACCACCGCCAATAGCGCCTGCAATACCCAGAATAATGGTCATAAAAATACCGCCTGGATCTTTGCCGGGCATCAATAGTTTGGCAATAATTCCCACGACCAGTCCCAGAATAATCCATGATAGTATTCCCATATTTTATCTCCTTTCTAAATTGAAGGTGATCGTTTCAAATGAAGAAAATAATGGTTGCCTTCGATGACGATTGTCTGATTGCTTTCCGCCAGAACCCGATCATTGCGCACAATTTTCATGTTCTTATTTCTCCTTCTTTGTCTTCATGCGGACAGAGCCCTGTCAATGTCTGCGATAATGTCATCCGAATCTTCGATGCCCACTGACAGGCGCAGCGTGGCATCGGTAATTCCCAGTTCGGCTCGCTCGGCCGCCGATATTTTCTGATGCGAGGTTGTTGCCGGTGAGCAAATAATCGTCTCCACCCCACCGAGGCTGAGGGCCGGCGTGATCACGCTCAGGTTTTTTAAGAACCGTTCCGGCGCCGGGCCGTCCAATTCGAATGCCAGCATGCCGCCGAAACCGTGCATTTGCTTTTTGGCCAGTGCATGTCCCGGATGACTCTCCAGGCCGGGATAAAAGACCTTTCGAATGCGAGCGTCCTTTTGCAAATGCTCGGCGATGATCTGGGCATTGCGGTTATGTTTAGCGACCCTCACACTTAGGGTTTTTAAACTTCTTTCCAGCAGATAACTGGTCATGGCATTCATGCTGCCGCCCAGGTTGGCTGCGGTGGCCGCAATTTTATGGGCCATATCGTGGCGGGTTAAAACCGCCCCGCAGCACAGGTCACTGTGGCCGCCCAGATACTTGGTACCGCTGTGGGTGACAATGTCGATACCCAGATCCAGCGGGTTTTGGTTAATCGGGGTCGCAAAGGTATTGTCGATGACACTCAGGGCTTTGCTGTCTTTGGCAATCTGGGCGGTGGCAGCAATGTCGGTGACCAGCAGCAACGGATTAGACGGTGTTTCAATATATATGACCTTTGTGTTTGGCTTGACGGCCTTTTCAATATCGGCGGCTTCATTACTGACAAAGGTATATTCGATACCAAAGCGCTCGAATTCAGCTGTTACAAAATGATGCGTACCGCCGTAAATATCCCTTTGCAAAACGACGTGATCCCCGCTGCTCAGAAAGGCAAGCAAAGCGGTGCTGATGGCCGCCATACCCGAGCTGAACAGCAAGCCGTCTTCGGCATTTTCCAGAGCGCACAGCTTCTCAACCACTGCTTTTTGATTGGGAATATTAAAATAGCGCGGATAGACATTTTCGTCTCTATCCAGATATTCAAAAGAAGATGAGGTAAAAATGGGGGTGTTAAGGCCTCTGGTCAACGGATCTTTACCGGTACCACTGTGTACACAACAGGTGCTTTTTTGCATGATATATTCCTTTTTTAGGCTGCTTTTTTAGATGAATGGTCGTTTTTTGTTTCAGAAATGCCCTTATTTTCATTCAAGGTGTTAATCTTTGCGGTAATCAACAGTTCTCGTTTCGGTGCCATATTGTATTCGGCTCTGTGACGGTTGGGTTTCAGCAACCACGCGGCCGGCTTTTACGACTGTCAGGCGAGCCGGGCACAGGCGCAGCGCATCCAGTACACTGCGAGCATCCAAGATAACAAAATCGGCCCGGCGTCCCGGCGCAATACCATAAGAATCGGCGATGCCGAAAGTTTTGGCTGAATTGACGGTGATGGTGTCAAACATCTGCTGCATTTCGCCGAAACCCGACATGTGGCAAACGTGAATGGCCAGCTGGGCAGCTGCCAGCATATCGCCCTTACCCAGTGGATACCAGGGATCCATAATGGAGTCATGACCCAGACTGACGTTTACCCCGGCGGCCAGTAACTCCTTGACCCGGGTAATGCCGCGCCGTTTGGGATACGTGTCAAAGCGTGCCTGCAGCACGGTGTTATCAAAAGGATTGGCGATGATGTTCACACCGGCCCGGGCCAGCAATCCCAGGAGTTTAAATGCATACGCATTGTTGTAGGAGTGCATGGCGGTGGTGTGGCCGGCTGAGACGCGATTTTTAAAACCGCGTTTGATGGCCTCGGAGGCCAGCACCTCCAGAAAACGGGAATGCTCATCGTCGGTTTCATCGCAATGCACATCGATCATACAATCAAATTCTTCCGCCAGTGCATAGACGATACCGATGGATGAAACCCCATCCTCGCGGGTCCATTCACAGTGGGGAATTCCGCCGACCAGATCGGCACCCAGCGTCATGGCTTCGCGCATCAGGTCCGGTGCCTGGGGATAGGAGAGGATACCGTCCTGAGGGAAAGCCACAATCTGGATGTCGGCAATCTCGTACATTTCTTCCCTTAGTTCTAGCATGTATTTTAAGGCCGTCAGGCCCGGATCGCAGATATCAATGTGGGTGCGGATGTAAAGTGTGCCCTGGGCGACTTCCCACTCGACGGCGCGTCGGGCGCGATCTCTGAAATCTTCAAATTGGGGGTAAGCTTTTTTATATTCACCCCAGACCTGAATGCCTTCCGGGTGGCTGCCACTGATGTTGTAGCGTGGAATCCCGACGGTCAGGGCGGCATCCAGATGCAAATGCGGATCGATAAACGGCGGGCAGACCAGGTTGCCGCCGGCGTCCATTTCCGTATCCGCCGATATCTCCAGCTGGGGACCGATCTCGGCAAAATTGCCGGCATCAACGGCCAGATCGACTGGCTCTTCCCTGTCGACCAGGCAGGCATTTCTGACTATAAGATCCATTTGCAACCTCGATTTTAAATTGGATTTATTCGAAATAATGTTGCGTCGATGGTACCACCACTAAGAAAATTTGTCATGTGGTGTCAACCGAAAAGTAAGGAAGGCGGATATAGGAGTCCGTGTTCAGGTGTCAGCAGACGATGCCGACAACAGAAAACAGGATTCAGATAGAGTTATGATTTTATTTTTGACAGCTGCATTTTGAATACTTTAGTTTGATCGACTTGCCCTGACACCTGGAAACCATAACTATTGTGTTTTGTGAATTGGAAATTCATCCATTCATGATCGCGACTGGAGAAAAATTTATGACCCTGCACCCAGCCCGATCATTTCTTGGGTATCACGCCACTGCACGTAAGGCACACTTTTGATATGTTTCAGGTCACTAATGGGGATGCAGCCAACCGTTGAATTCGGCATATAAAAGCATTGTTCACCCTTGTGAGGGCCTTCTTCCAGAATCCATCCTTCTTGAACGGCAACCTTTTTGCCCACAAATTCAGATGCACTGGAATTGTATTCGGTGTCATTTGACGGTTGAAATACAGCTTCAAAATACATAACATGTCTCCTTTATAAAAAAAATCAGCAGCGCCTCAAAGGCCGCCGCAGTTAAAAGTTTGCAAAAGTAAAGATTAATTATTAATTGTCAACATTATTTTCTATTTTGTCAAAAAATAATTTAATGCGTGTTGGCATTTTGGATCCATAATCCGAATCCTATAATTAGGATTTCGAATTGCGCCAACACGGTGATAGAACAATTGACCGATGCCCGTGCATAACAGCGACATTGCCGACATTTTTGATCAGATTGCCGATTACCTGGAGATCGAAGGGAAAAATCCCTTCCGCATCCGGGCCTATCGTAATGGGGCTCACACGGTCAATGGCCTGGGGACAGAACTAAAAGAAATGGTGGCTGCCGGAGAGGATCTGACGCGGCTACCCGGCATCGGTAGGGATCTGGCGGCCAAAATCCACGAGATCCTTGATAGTGGCATGGCCAAGGCCCTCGTCAAACTTCAGAAGCGCATTCCTAAAACCGTAATTGAAATGCTAAGGCTCCCCGGCCTGGGGCCCAAGCGGGTGCGGGTATTATATCAAAAGTTAAACATAAAAACCCTGGATCAGCTGGCAGAAGCCGCCCGTAAGGGGCGCATCAGTAAACTGGAGGGTTTCGGCCAGAAGATAGAAAGCGCTATTATCGAGGCGATTGCCTCGCTAGCACAGAAAGAAAAACGCTTTAAATTGGCAACTGCTAAACCTGCCGTCGACAGCCTCATTGACTTCTTGAAAAAGGTAAGCGGTGTCAAAACGGTTAAGGTGGCCGGCAGTTATCGGCGCTCGCGCGAAACCGTCGGCGATCTGGACATTCTGATCACAGCCCGCAAAAACAGCCCGGTCATGCGCCGCTTCCTGGAGTACGATGCCATCGACAAGGTTTTAGCTCGCGGCGCCACCAAGACAAGCGTGATTTTACGATCCGGTTTGCAGGTGGACGTCCGCCTGGTGGAACCCGCCAGTCTAGGCGCTGCTCTGCAGTACTTTACCGGCAGCAAGGGCCATAACATCGCCATCCGGCGGATGGGGCAGCAGCGAGGGTTAAAAATAAATGAGTACGGCGTCTTTCGCTTTGAAAAGCAGGTGGCCGGCCGGACGGAAGCATCGGTATATCAGGCCCTAGATCTGCCTCTGATACCGCCGGAGCTCCGGGAAAACCGCGGCGAGATCGAGGCTGCCGAACAAAACCGCTTGCCGCAATTGATCAAACTCAAGGACATCAAGGGGGATTTGCACGTCCATACCCTTGCCAGCGATGGACGCAACAGCCTGGAAGAAATGGCGCTGGGAGCCAAAAAACGGGGGTTGACGTATATCGCCATTACCGAACATTCGGGCCGGCTCAAAGCCGCCGGCGGCCTGGATCGACGGCGCTTGATGCACCAAATCGATGAGATCGAACTCCTCAACGATCGCCTGAAAAGCTTCCATATTCTAAAGGGCCTTGAAGTTGAAATCCTAAAGGACGGCTCTCTGGATTTTTCGGATTCCGACCTGGCCCGGTTGGACCTGGTCGTGGGAACGGTTCACAGCCATTTCAATTTATCCCTTGAAAAACAGACCGAGCGCATTCTGCGCGCCATGGACCATCCCTATTTTAGCATGCTGGCCCATCCCACCGGCCGCAAAATCAATCAACGAGATCCCTATCAGGTCGATCTGACACGCATCATTCATAAAGCCGGGGAGCGCGGTTGCTTCTTGGAACTCAATGCCAATCCCAAGCGCCTGGATCTAACCGATATTTATTGCCAGATGGCTAAAGAACAAAGCGTTCTGGTATCGATCAACTCCGACGCCCACAGCACTGACGCATACAACGATCTGCAATTTGGTGTCGGTCAGGCCCGGCGCGGCTGGCTGGAGAAAAAGGATGTGCTCAACACCCGGCCCCTGGTGCAGGTGCGTAAGCTGCTCAAAACAACTATGGGTTCTTAAGTTCCACGTTCCGTATTGCGTGCTCCGAGTTAGAGGCTGACGCAGAAGCCAATCCTATATTCGTTTCTGACATCTTTTGGTACTATCTGAAAGTGGTTGTGAGTTTACAGTCTGTCATTTTTTAGGACGGAATACTTTGCAGATATGCATAACAAATCCCTAAAAATCATCCATTAGATGATTGACAAAAATAAGTGACTATTCTACATTGTAGAATAGTTTACATCACAGAATTTCTTCGAGTACACTGCTTCTTCACTCGGGTCTGCGATGTCCGAATTCACAAAAAAAATGCTGCAATCGATTATGCCGTTTGTCATTGTTTTGGTTGTTTGGCAAGCGTCTGCCCAGGCGATCTTATTGTTTCGTGGGGTAGCCTTTCCGACACCATGGCAGACCTTCGTCCGGATAGTACAATTGGTCGTAGGCGACCGGCTGTCCAACGCTACGCTTTATGTTCACATCATTGAAAGCCTTCAGCGTTGGATGATCGGATTCGGCATCGCCGCATCACTTGGGATTGGTTACGGATTGTTTGCCGGACGATTGCCGTGGGTGGAGAGGGCAACAGCCCGGATTCCGCAGATACTGCTTATGGTTCCTGGGTTGGCGTGGATACCAGTGGCCATATTGTTGTTTGGGATCGGTGAGCCGGCCACAATTTTCATGATCGCTGTTTCTGCATTCGCTCCGATTGCTATCAACGTATTGGCCGGTATCAAGGACATCGATGTCCAATTAATTCATGCAGCTAAAATGATGGGCGCTGGGAAAAATACGCTATTTTTCCGGGTGCTCATACCGGCAGCTTTACCAAATATTATCAGTGGTTTACGAGTTGGCCTCGGAACTGGCTGGCGAGTGTTGGTCGCCGCCGAAATGATTGTAGGCACTGGCACAGGATTGGGTTTCTCCATCATCCAGGCGCGATGGACGTTAGATTATACATCATCGTTCGCCTGTATTGTCGTCATATGCTCGGTTGGTCTTTTATTCGAACAGGTATTTTTCAAACAGCTTGAAAAGCGAACGATCCAGAGATGGACGCTGCTATCTGAAAATTGATGATCCAATTCGATAATGTCAGCAAAAGTTTTCCCGGGGGAAGTGGTACGTCATTGCCTGTTTTAGCAAATCTGAACCTCTCAATTCAGGAAGGAGAATTCTTGTGCGTCCTGGGGCCTAGCGGCTGCGGCAAGACAACACTATTGAACCTAATCGCTGGATTTGTATTGCCTTCACAGGGACGCGTGCTCTTTCAAGGAAAAAATGTAACAGGGCCTGGACCGGAACGAGGTGTGGTTTTCCAAGATGCAACCCTTTTTCCTTGGCTTACGGTTATTCAAAACGTTGAATTTGGGCTAAAAATCCAGGGAATGAAAGGCCCTGCCCTTGTAGAAA
>JASFJF010000139.1:0-9074 GCA_050122255.1 Desulfobacterales bacterium | reverse complement strand
CGGAGTTCAGGCTGTCGGAGATATAGGCATGCGATCGCGGGGGCGTCAGTAAAGTGCCGTTGCGGGCAATGATCTTCCCATTGCTGACAACTACCTGAGCATCGATGGTGGCGATATCGGGGATGATCACAAAGTCGGCATATCTTCCCGGCGCCAGACCGCCGATCAGATGGGCTAACGAAAAATGCTCGGCAACATTTAAGGTCGCCATCTGCAGCGCCTCGATCGGTTCAAAGCCACAGTCAATTGCCTTTTGAACAATGGCCTCCATATAGCCGTTTGTTATCAGGTCGTGTGGTGATATACTGTCGCTTGCCAGAATCAGGCGCCGCGAATCGATATCGCGGTCTTTGATTTTAGCAATTTCTGCAAGATCTTTACGTACCGCCCCTTCACGAATCATGACATGAAGCCCCAGCCGCTGGCGTTCGAGCACCTGTTCAGCATTAATCGGCTCGTGGCAGGAGGTGATGCCGTTGGCAATGTAAGCAGCCAGTTTCTTTTCGCTGGCGCCCGCTGTATGACCCTCCAAGGTCATGCCGGCGCGCTGGGCCTGCTCGAATATGGCCAGCAGCCGGTCGGGATCTTGCAGTACTGCCTGCCAGTAGGATTCGCCCAACCCGATGATGTCTTCGCGCTCAAAGAGCTTTTGCAGGTCTTTGGATGAAATGGGCTGAGTCGTTTTACTGATGGAAATCATTACCGGGGCGGTGGCCCATATTTTAATCGGCTGATTCTGAAACGATTGCAGGTAGTCTATCAGCCCAGAATATCCAACCACTGGAAACACTTCTAACGTTTCGCTGACGATGGTGGTGGTGCCGCCTTTGGCTGCATATCTTAAGAACTCATCGATTCTGCACAGCCATGACAGATGCGTATGGCCATCGATCAAGCCAGGTATCACCGTTTGACCACCGGCATCGATGACTTCGGTTTGGGGTCCGATGGTATCGTCCGCATTCTGGCCGACATATGCGATCCATCGCCCATGGGTGCTGATGGCAACTTCATCCAGTATTTCCCCGGTGTAGACATTTGCCAGCCGGGCGTTGATCACTGCCAGATCGGCTTTTTCCTGTCCCAGCGCCACCTGCATAAGAGCTTTAGATTCATCGCTGCGCCTGTAC
The DNA here is from genome assembly GCA_050122255.1 of Desulfobacterales bacterium. Lineage (GTDB taxonomy): Bacteria > Desulfobacterota > Desulfobacteria > Desulfobacterales > JAHEIW01 > JAHEIW01. Next base: position 7,944 of record JASFJF010000139.1, on the reverse strand, counting down.
ATCATCGGTTTATCGGTTGTCATGGCAAACGGATCTCCTTACTAGTCTTTGAGTATATTCAGGTCTTATGGTTCACAGGTAAGATGGCAAACACCGGTTGGCGCTTGCATGGCGTGTGGGAAGTATTTACGCTTAAACCACAGCGCCACATTGACCAAGCTGATCAGCACCGGGACCGCCACCAGCGGCCCGATAACGGCTGCAAACGCCTGGCCGGAATCGATGCCAAATACCGCCACTGCTACAGCGATTGCCAGTTCAAAATTATTGAGAGCGGCTGTAAAACTCAGGGTGGTGGATTGTTCATAGGTGGCGCGGACTTTCATGGATAACAGGAATGAGACAAAAAACATCAGCACAAAGTAGATGCACAGCGGAATGGCAATACGAATAACATCAAAGGGTAGCTGGACAATTGCGCCTTTAAGGCCCAGCCACTGCGGTACCACGGTGATGAAGATATAGGCATAAACCGAAAAAAACAAAACCTGGAAAATCGAATTAAAGGCCACCAGCCCGGCGCAGTATTCGCGATCACCGGCAGCCAGGTCATTCCAGACGATTACCATGGCAATACAGCGGGCCAGGCCGATTAAAATCAGTCCCACCATGTATTCGTGTTGCCCGGATAAAAATGTGATGGCGAGCAAGAACATTTGCGATGGCCTTAGGATCTTTTTGTTGGCAGCAGGTTTATTTAGCAAAGCTGTCAACATTTGCGTAAAGCATTTGTCTTGAGGCCTTACCTACCTGGTTTCTTTGCGACGTTTTTCTTCGTCACGGATTTCTCGCCGCAGCAGCTTGCCGACCTTGGACTTGGGAAGCATGTCTCTGAATTCGATATACTGCGGCACTTTATAGGCAACCAAGCTTTCACGGCACCATTTGATCAGTTCGTAGCCGGTAATGCCTTTTATGTCTTCTTTGAGCACCACATAGGCTTTGATACGTTCGCCCACTTTATCATCCGGCACCCCGACGACACAGGCACCGATAACAGCCGGGTGTTCCTGCAATATGGATTCGATTTCAGAGGCGGATACGCGATATCCTTTATGCTTGATTGTGTCAACAGTGCGGTCCACAAAATACAGATTGCAGTCTGCATCCACGGACATGACATCAGCAGTGCGGTACCACGTTTTATTATCAATTTCTATAAACGATTTAGAAGTTTCTTCGGGTTTGTTGACGTAATATGTTACCATGTGATCAGAGGTAACCAACAACTCGCCGGCAATACCCACCTCAACCGGTTCCAGGGTTGCCGGGTCGACGATCTTAATTTTTTTGGTAGCCAGTATTCGACCAACGCTTTTGGGCGGGGTGTCGATGTCAACCGGGCACATGGAAACACCGCCGCAGGTTTCGGTGGCACCGTATCCCTGCCGGATTTTGCGACCGAATTTTTCTTCCCAGCGTCTGCCGATTTCCACTGGCAGCAGATCGCCGGCGCTAAACCAGTATTCGACCGAGCTTAAATTATACTGATTGATGCGATCATGCTCAAGAATCATGCGATACAGGGTAGGGACCCCAATCATGGTCCTGGCCTTGAAACGCTGAATGGCATCCAGGGCCGCATCCAGGTTGATTTTGGGCTGCAGAATCAGGGTCCCGCCCACCAGAAGGATGGCCAGGCCGCAAGTCTGGCCCAGTATATGAAACAGGGGAGCATTTGCTAGAATCACATTTTTTTCGGGCGGGAAAAGGGATTCGCTGATGGTAATCTGCTCCAAGGCTGAAGTCAGAAACAAATTGTGGCTAAAAGGTACACCTTTCGGGAATTTGGTGGTGCCACCGGTGTAAAGAATTTCAGCAATACCCGTTCCGCGGGTTCCATCGGCGGTCTGGGCGGATGCGGCTTGAGGCTGTTGTGCCAATAGCCTGCGAAATGAATAGGTGCTCTCGTTCAGCGCTGTTTTTCCCCGCGGTATGATGTCAAACAGATAGCCGAATGCCCGCTTCCACCAGGGCAGCAAATCCGCCATTTTGGTGACGATTACCTTTTTAAGCTGTGTTTGCGGCAGCACGCTGGTGACGTAACCGAAATTCGTGTCCGCACATACAATGGCCTCAGCCTCGCTGTCATTGGCGATATATTGTAGATCATGGGGCGTGTAAATGGGTGTAATGGGCACGCAGACGCCTCCCACTTTTTGAATGCCCAGCCAGGCTACGACCCACTGGATGCTGTTGGGGATATAAATTAATATTTTTTGTCCAGCCCTGAGACCGACATGATCGAGGGCGGCCGCAAAGCGACCCGCCATGTCTCTTACCTGGCGGTAGGAAAAGCGCGTTCCCAGGTAAACGACTGCCGTATTGTTTTTTCTTTGATCGGCGGCTGCGGCAAAAGCGGCATAAATATTGCGGTCTGTATTTGGTTCCATTTATAAGCGTCAAATTCCAAAATATGCGGATTTAATTTCGGGGTTGTCCATAAGTTCCTGGCCACTGCCCGATAGGGTCAACATTCCGTTTTCCACGACATAGCCTTTGTCGATCATCGGCAGGACCGGCCGGGCAAATTGTTCACTGATGACCACCGTGATTCCGGTGCTTTCTTTTAGCTGCACGACAGCATCGACGACCACCTGTTGCATCATGGGGCTGAGCCCCAGGAGGGGTTCATCCAGCAGCAGCAGTTTGGGGCGCACAATCAACGCCATTCCGATGGCGAGCATTTGCTGCTCTCCACCGCTTAAAAAGCCTGCCTTTCGGGTTTTCAGTTGGATCAGGGCCGGAAACAACTCAAAAACATATTCAATCGATTCAACAATTTCCTGACGTTTTTTCAAGTATCCTGCAATCTTTAAATTTTCAAGCACACTGCTTTCTGGGAAAATTGGATGCCGTTCGCGGCACAGCACAATGCCCATTTTAACCCGCTCATCGGGCCGGGTTTCGGTGATATCCTGTCCGTTATAGAGGATCTTTCCGTAAACTGTGATGCGCTCGCCGCCCCGGCGCTTTTCCTTGATGCGCATATCGATAATCAGGCCTGAGAGTGAATTCATCAAGGTGGTTTTGCCAGCACTGTTTGAGCCAATGACACCAACGATTTCACCCTCCTTGACGTCTATGTTTAGGTCATTGATGGCCAAGGCATTCTCAAAAAATACCATCAGGTTTTTTACTTCCAACATTTTCAAATCCTAATAATTGGTGTGGTCTTGAAACCAAAACCTATCTTAAAAATAGTAGATCACGTCCAAGAGAAAGGCGTGAGCCAACGCAAAAGCGCAGCATACACGCGGTATGTGAGCATTTTAAGGAGGCTCGCAACGAAGCTATTGGGCGTTAGATGCATTTTTAAGATAGGTTTTAGGCTTCGGCCCCGAGGTATGCCTTCTTAACGGCATCGCTGCTCATTACTTCGTCCGCGTTGCCTTCTGCAATTTTTTCACCGTAATTTAAAACGATGACGCGATCTGCTATGCGAAATAGCTCCTTCAAACGGTGTTCGATCATTACAATCGTTTTACCGGCCAGCCGTAATTTTTCGATGATGGGCACAATGCTGGCGACTTCGGCCAGACTGAGCCCTGAAAACAGTTCATCCAGGATAATCAAGTCCGGTTGCAATGCAATTGCTTTGGCCAGTTCGAGCCGTTTGAGATAACCCTGCGGCAGCACGCTGGCGCTTTTGTAGGCCACCAACGCATCGCGTTCAAATCCGACCTCCTCCAAGAGGTCCAGCGCCACCGCATCGCGGTCACCGTATTTCCCGCCGACCATTTTTTTGACCCTTGGCGAGCACAGCGGAATGATCATGTTTTTATAAGCTGGCAATTGATAAAAGGGCTTGACCATTTGAAAGGTGCGCGCAATCCCCATGCGGATAATTTTGTAAGGTGGCAGGCCGCTGATATTTTTACCGTTGTAAATGATATTGCCTTCGGTAGGTTTCACAAAACCGGTAATCAGATTTACGGCTGTGGTTTTACCCGAGCCGTTGGGTCCGATCAATCCTAAAAGCTCGCCCTGGGACAGTTCAAAGCTCAGGTCCCGGATGGCCTGAACCCCCCCGAAATTTTTATAAAGGCCGGCAATGCTGAGCTGCGCAGGTGAATTCATCCTCATACCTCCACCCAGCGCTCAAACTGGTGATATTTACGCTGAATATAGTGGAAAATTCCTTCCGGCAAGGCAACGATAAAGACGACCAGAAACAGACCGTAAATGACAATGCGCAGTCCACCGATGCCGCGCAAGATTTCTGAAAGTGGCACCAGAATAAATGCGCCGAGGGTAGCACCTGCCAAGGTGCCCGGACCCCCAACCACCGCGGCTGCAATTGGCAGGATGGAATAATCCAGCGCAAAGACCGGCATGCCCACAAACATATACACATGGGTTGTGAAGGCACCGGCAAACGCGCCGATCGCGCTGGCAATAAACAGCGCTTGCGCCTTAAACCAGTATATGTTAATGCCTGCATTCATCACGGAGCGGTCGTTATCGCTGATGCCCTTTAAGACCAGTCCGTAGTCTGATTCCATCATGCGGCGAAAGCCAAACAGGGCGCCCAGCAAGGCGCCGACAATTGCGTAAAGCTCAATCCACCTTGACGCCAGAGGCGCAATACCGCTTAAGCCTTCGGTGCCGCCAAAGATTTTGGTGGCTTCGACAATCCGAACCAGCATCAGCGGTATGATCAGGGTCACCATGGAAAAGTAAATGCCTCTCAGGCGCAACACCGGTAGCAAAACCAGCGTGCAGATCAATCCGCCCATAAGCGAACCCATCGGAATGGTTAAATACGGCGACCAGCCGAAATGATGATTTAAAACACCGGCAGCATAGGCGCCCATTCCAAAAAATAGTGCCTGGCCCAGCGATATCATCCCGCTTTGCTCCAGAATATCCCAGCTGATGGCCAGGATTGCGAAAACGGCCACATTGAGCAACACCCGTTGCCAGTAAATGGATAGCACCAGCGGCAGCACCAGACATGTGACAATAGGTATCAATCTGGGGGCGGCCAGATAAAGCATTTCACGCCAGGACGACAGGGCAAAGATATCGCTCGCGCGGGCTTTGATACCTCGATCAATACGCTCTTTGCGCCTTTGTTGTGAATTTAATCCACCGTTCCCCATTTCAAATTCCTCATCGTGACTTCCGAATTCGTTTCTTTAAATTCGTTCTTCCAGTTCCTTTTGTTTGCCGAACAGACCGGAAGGTTTGATGGTCAGTACAATCAGTATTGCCGCCAGACTGACGATCATGGTCCAATGAGAGCTGATATAGCTGTCTGTAAAACGTTCGGCAAAGCCGATGACAAAGCTGGCCACAATAACACCGCCGGTGCTGCCCAGCCCTCCGATGATGCATACCGCCAGGGCCTTGATCAACACCTCGTATCCCTCGCTAGGTGCGATGCTGCCCAATGGAATGATTATGGTAGCCGCAATGGCGGCCAAGCCAGCACCAAAAGAAACGCTTAAAGTTGCGATTCGATCAGAATTAATGCCCAGGCTCAGGGCGGTGCGTTCATCCTGGGCAATTCCTCTGAAAGCCAACCCCAGGGAGGTGTGGTGGGTAAAAAACCACAGGAAAATGACCAGGACCACACCGATAACAACGATTAAGATACGTTGCATGTCGATATAAGCGCCAAAAATGACGAAGCTATGGTCGATAAAGACGGGCAGGGTATATTCAAATCCCACAAAGCCCAGGTAACGGAATAATTCCAATATGGCCAATCCGATGCCAAATGTGGCGATCACTTCGGAAAGCGCCTGGCCGCGTACGCGCAGCAACACGAAGCGGTACATGAGGGCACCGGCGAGAGTCGTGATGATGATGGATAAAACAGCTGCCAGCAGAAACGGGAATTTCAAAAGATTCAACAGCATCCAGCTCAGATAGGCGGACATGATGTAAAGGGCACCGTAGGCGAAATTTGCCACGCCACTGATGCCAAATGTTAAATTAAAACCGATCGCCAACAACGCCAGAATAACGCTGTTGACCACAGCATATACCACCGTGCCAATAAACATTAAACAACTTCTCCCGATTAATTCGGCCAACCGGATGAATCTTTTTGTTTCTGCAGCGATTTTAAACAGTTGAGATGAAAGCAGGGACACATTTGGCGCCATGAACCGTTAACGCTCATTGCGCCAGCGTGTATTCAGATAAGCCGCCTATCCACCAAAGCAACTGCTTGCAATCTTGGCATTTTGGTGGATTCATATTGCCTACTTTAGAGACTTCAAGCCAGGCGGCAGCTTGATTTTGGCTTCGGCTACAGAGGCCGGAAATACGATCTTGCGCTGCCCGTCTTCAGTCCACTGAAATACCAGTCCGATGGCGCTTTCATTGGGATCGGTACCATAAACCGCCTGATTGCCTTCATCATAGCGAATGCGTCCCATAACTCCCTTGCGGTCTGTTTTCTTTAATTCGGCCACAATGGCGTCGGGGTCCAAGCTTGCGGCTCTTTCAATTGCCTCGGCCAGGATGTAGACCGATTCGTAGGAAGGCGCGATGCCGTGGCCTCCCTGAATGGGTTTGCCGAACGTACTTTTATATTTGTAAAAAAATTCCTGTGAAGCGGGTACTTTCGCAGAGTAAATGCTGCTGCCCAGCTCAAAGATGCTGTTCATGGCACCACCGATTTTACCGTCAAATGTCTTCCAAGCTTCCGAGCCGGCCAGCGGTGAAATAAATCCGGCCATCAAAGCAGGTACTTTCATAGATTTCCATTGTTTGACCAGTACGCCGCTCTGGGGCATATCAAATATGGGCATAATGACTTGAGCTCCCTGAGCCCGTGCTTTCATTAAAGCTGATGAAAAATCGGAGGTGCCGGTCGGATAGGCCTCCATGCCCAAAACCTCCCAACCGGCTTTATCGAAATAGACTTTTTTGACAAAACCTGCCGTGGCCCGGGCCCAGGCGACATCCTGATGCATCACGAAAACTTTGTTGAATTCGAATTCCTTGTTAATCAGAGCCATGTTGCCGGCCAGATATTTTACCAGGTGCACGGCATTCAGACAGGTTCTGAATATGTATTTGTATTTTTCCGGATCATCTTTAATTTTTTTCTCCGAACCGGGGCTCATGGCAATTGTGCCCAGCATCGGCACTTTATATTTAGCAATGATATCCATACCGGCAATCAATGCTTCGGAACGAAATGGTCCCACGACAATGGCAGCCGGCTTCTTTTCAAGGATGATTTTTTCCAGCCCCAACAATGCTTCCGGTACGGGTACACCTGGAGCGGCATCCCGCAGGTCGGTCGCGGCGACCTTTAAAAGCCGTTTGGTGCCGCCCACATTGACGCCACCCTGGGCGTTTATCTCGCTGACCGCGATTTGAACCGCTTTATGAGATTCTTTACCCTCTAAAAAACCCAGTGATGTTGGCACACCGATGATGATCGGCTCGGCGGCGTAGACAGCCGGACCGGGTATCGTCCAGCCAAATACGGCCATCAGCGCAAAACAGAGTAAGTATGGTTTACATTTCATGTGATGCCTCCTTTTTGTGGGTTTTTCCTCCTTTATTCGGAAGAAAACGGGTTATGCGCTTATTGGGAAACGATGCTGCGGATGTTACCGCTGCGGAATATCAGGGCATCGGCTCCGAGCGGTTTATGGATGAGAATCGCCTATGTTAATCTTCATTGTATAGGCAATTGCACATAATTTGGCAATACGATTTCTGGGTCGCTTGTGTGCAAGCAAGATAGCTATGAAGTAGCTACTCTGTGGTAGCTATATGAACCGTGGAGGGTTGTCAAGGAATTTGTTTCGCATGGCGCTTAATAATAGGGGTTGTGGGAACAAATGCTGCCCGAATCTTAAGCGCAGCTGGTAAAGGTCCCAAGAAGCTTTATGTTCAGAAACCCGACTCAAAGACGGGTGCGGTGGTAATGGTCGCTACACACTCGTAAAGGAAATAAGTTCATTATAATGA
>JASFJF010000138.1:0-9081 GCA_050122255.1 Desulfobacterales bacterium | reverse complement strand
CTACCTGGAAGCCGATTCGCCATGGGGGTTGTGGTCTGTGCGATCGGCGGCTGCGGTCCGAATGGAAATTCGGGTCTATCCCAGCCTGTTTGATGAACATAAAAATTTGAGTGGATTGTTTCTAAACAGGGGCCTGGGTATTCATGCCCAGCGTCAGGTTGGAAAGGGCAGGGACTTTGAACAGCTCAGAGAATACCTGCCCGGAGACAGTTTTGAAGACATTCATTGGAAGACGACCGCCAAACGCGGCATACCGATTACAAAAGTATACCAGATTGAACGAACCCAGCAAATCTATGTGATCATTGATGCATCCCGCTTAAGCGCCCGATCATCGACAACGAGCAAACCGGCAGGCATTGGGGGAGACGGCCATCCGGCTGACGAATCGGCTCCGATTCTGCAACGATTTATCACCGCTGCCCTGATAATGGCCCTGGCTGCTGAGCGGCAGGGCGATTTATTTGGACTGCTGACTTTTGACGATAAAGTTCGAACCTTTTTGAAAGCCAAGATGGGCAAAGCGCATTTTAATGTTTGCCGGGATGTGCTCTACACGCTGCAGCCTCAAAATGTTTCACCCGATTTTGCAGAATTGTTTACCTTTATCGGCACCCGCATCCGTCGGCGGGCCTTAATGGTATTTCTAACCCATTTGGATGATCCGGTGCTGGCGGACGGGTTTACGAGCCACATCGATCTGATTGCCCGGCATCATGTGGTCCTGGTCAACATGATCAAACCGTTGATCGCCAGACCGCTTTTTTCGTCCGAATCGGTCTCGTCGGTCAATGATATTTACACCGATCTTGGCGGACACATGCTCTGGCGGCGGTTGCGGGAAACGCAAAAGGTTTTGCAAAAACGCGGCGTCGGATTCTCGATGCTGGAAAATGAAAATCTGTGCACGGATTTAGTGGGGCAGTACGTGTCATTGAAAAAAAGACAGGTTCTTTAGCAAACAGCAGAAACTGAGCTTAACAATACGAAATTCGAATGTCGAAATTGGAAACAAGTTCGAATTTTCAAATGACCAAAATTCAAAACCGTTTTGATCATTCGAATTTATGATTTCGATATTTGGATTCGTCTAGCAAATTACTCTATGAAATTAGCTTGAAATTAAAATGCTGATGATATGGCAAAAACGTGAGATTTAAATGATTATCGATTTACAAAAATTTATCACCGAAGAGCGGCTTTATTGGACGGAGCTGGAACAGGTGCTGAACCGGTTGGAGCGAAAGCCGGACCAAAAACTCAAAATCCGGGCGCTGGAACGATTCCACTATCTGTATCAGCGCGCCTCGGCCGACCTGGCCAAAATCTCGACGTTTTCTGCAGAGCCGACTACGCGTCAATATCTTGAATCGCTGGTAGGCCGGGCCTTTGGCGAGATCCATGAAACCCGTGAAAAACCGCATCGGTTAAGACCCCTGCACTGGTTCTTCAATACCTTTCCGCAAACTTTTCGTAAACACCTGCGGGCCTTCACCATCAGTTTAATTGCCCTGTTGGTCGGTGCGGCCTTTGGCGGATTCACCGTCATCGTGGATTCGAGCACCAAACAAATCCTGATGCCGTTTTCACATCTTCAGGGCGACCCTTCTGAGCGCGTTCAAACAGAGGAAAGTGCCGATACCGATCGCCTCAAGGGTGCCAAGAGCTATTTTTCATCTTATTTAATGACGCACAATACCAAAGTGGCCATTTTTACGCTTGCTCTGGGAATGACTTGGGGGATCGGTACCCTGATCATGTTGTTTTATAATGGCGTGATATTAGGTGCGGTGGCGGTCGACTATGTGTTGGCCGGTGAGTCGACTTTTCTGCTCGGCTGGTTACTGCCACATGGTGCGATTGAAATCCCGGCCATTTTACTGGCCGGCCAGGCCGGCATCGTTCTGGCCGGCGCGCTCATCGGATGGGGCAAACCGATTGCGTTGCGAGCGCGCTTGCGGAAAATATCAAATGATCTGGTGACCCTCATCTGCGGCGTGGCGCTGATGCTGGTTTGGGCGGGGATCATTGAAGCTTTTTTTTCTCAATACCACGAGCCGGTTTTGCCCTATACCTTCAAAATTGCTTTTGGATGCGTCGAGCTGTTGATATTGGCGTTGTTTTTGGGTGGCGCCGGCCGCAGGAAACCAAACACTGGCAAGTGATGCAGATTTATGGATAGAAAAAGATCAAATTTTTCGCGTGACAAACTATGTTGGCCGATAGGATCAATAAGTTAATCATCAAGACCCCGGAAGGCGTTGAATTTTCGCTACGCTTGGCTGGGCCAATAACGCGCTTTCTGGCCTGGTCGATTGATCTGGCGACTATTATCGCGGCGATGTCGATCATTAATGTCGCTTTTGCAGTTCTGGGCATTCTCAGCCGGGATCTGGCAGCCGCCGCCAATATTATCGGCTTTTTCATGATTTCAATTGGATACGGTATTGTAACGGAGTGGTACTGGCAGGGTCAAACAGTGGGGAAAAAACTCTTGCGTCTCAGAGTGCTGGATGCCCAGGGTCTGCGGCTGCAGTTCAGCCAGGTGGTGATTCGCAATTTGCTCAGGTTTATAGACAGTCTGCCCGCATTGTATCTGCTTGGTGGACTGGTTTGCCTGTTGAATCAGCGTGCTCAACGTCTGGGTGATGTTGCGGCCAATACAATCGTCACCTGGCATCCACGGATTGCCGAACCGGATTTGAACCAGCTGTTGGAAGGTAAATACAATTCTTTTCATGATTATCCGCATTTGGAAGCGCGCTTGCGGCAACACGTTACACCCTCCGAGGCCCAGGTTGCTGTTCAATCGATCATGCGGCGGGACGCGCTCGATCCTCAGGCGCGGATCGTGCTTTTCCGCGAACTCAGGGCCTATTTAGAAACCCTTGTCACCTTTCCACAAGAAGCCACTGACGGTATATCCGACGAGCGCTATGTGCGCAATGTCGTCGGGGCACTATTCAGGCCGAAAGCGTCTACTGGAAGTTCTACCAAAACCACCTCTATTCACTGAGGCGAATCGGTATAAATTTGAGATCAGAGGAGTTCAAATGCAACCGTTTTTTTAATCGCCATCTCCTTCAGACACCCTCTCCGAATCATCTCCTATCAGACGCCCCGTAAAGCAAAGGGGCATCTGTTCCATCCGGCTTGCGATTTTAAAAGCTTTTACGCCTTCTTCAATCACCTACAAAGCGAGACGGCTACCTGTTATATCAACCTGTCTTTGTGCTGCGCTTGGAAAATCTTGCAATTTAGCGCGATAAGCCATAAATGTGGTCAACGACTATAATTTTCGCGAACAATTTTAAAAATATAAATTTTACCCGAATAGAATTGGTCATGAAACCCATTGTTGCCATTGTCGGTCGGCCCAATGTCGGCAAATCCACATTTTTCAACCGGGTCACCCGGACCCAGGATGCTCTGGTCGATGATTTTCCGGGTGTTACCCGTGACCGGCATTACGGCGATGCCGTCTGGAACGATATTGCCTTCACCTTGGTGGATACCGGTGGATTTACCGAGGGCCATGAATTTGCCGATGAAATTCGATTCCAGGTCCATCAGGCCCTTGCGGATGCCGATGTCATTGTTTTGTTGCTGGACGGCAAAGAAGGAATTTCGCCCTTTGACCGCGATATCATTGAAATGCTGCGAGTCACCCCCAAACCGGTTTTTTATGCGGTTAATAAAATCGATGGTGCCGAACGGGAACCGCATGTTTCAGAATTTTACAGTCTGGGTATTGAACCCCTGTATCCCATATCGGCGGAGCATCGTTATGGAATGGGTGATTTTTTAGATGCCCTGGTCGATGGAATCGCTTCAACGGTCAAGGCTTCCGGCCTTCAGGCAGCCGAAGGCACCATCGGTTTGGCAGTGGTGGGCCGCCCGAATGTCGGCAAATCTTCTTTGATCAACCGAATCCTGGGTCAGGAACGGTTGCTGGTCAGCGATCGGCCGGGAACGACCCGAGATGCTATTGATACCATCTGCCGGGTGGCCGGCAAATCCTACATGCTGATTGATACGGCCGGCATCCGCCGTAAGGGTAAAGTTACCCGTAAAATTGAAAAATTTTCAATTATCAAAGCATTGCGCAGTCTGGACCGTTGCGATGTGGCCCTGATTGTGCTGGATTCCGCCGAGGGGATTGCTGATCAGGACATCAGCATTGCCGGATATGCTTATGAACGCGGCTGCGGTTGTATTTGGTTGCTGAACAAATGGGATCTTGTGCATAAGGACACCCATACGGCCAAAGAATTCCTGGCGGAATTAAAAATGCGCGCCAAATTTTTGGGCTTTGCACCGGCCATGACTATTTCCGCTCTGACCGGACAGCGGGTGGCGAAGATATTCAAGCTGATTGATGATGTTTATCATCAGTATGTCAGGCGAATTGGAACCGGACAGTTGAATCGGATCTTGGAGACAGCCACGGCGAAAAATCCGCCTCCGCTGCATCGCGGCAAAGCGATTAAATTTTATTATGCCACCCAGGTCAGCAGCCGCCCTCCGACGGTGGTCTGTTTTGCCAACCATCCAAAGGCCGTTCATTTTTCCTATAAACGGTTTTTAATCAACCAGATTCGCGAGCAGGCCGGGCTGGATAAAACGCCCATACGGATCCTTTTCCGACCACGCAAAAACCATAAACCAAAGGGTAGGATGCGCAAACGGTAGCAACCCTATCGGGCTGCGGCTATTCGTTATTTGTTATTGGTTATTCGGAAGGCACAGATTTGAATTGGGAATAGATAACGAATAACCGATCACAAGTAACAACAATTCTGTCGCGAAGCGTAAAGGAATACTTATGGACATCTTTGATTACCACGCTCAAAAAGCGGCGGCAGGGACGATGCCGCTGGCCGAGCGCATGCGGCCACGCACCATTGATGAGTTTGTCGGACAACACCCGGCGGTGGGTGACGGGTCCCTGATTCGGCATGCCATTGAAACGGATCGTGTCTTTTCCATGATTCTGTGGGGGCCGCCGGGTTGTGGCAAAACGACGCTGGCTCGAATTATCGCCGGCGAAACCCGCTCCCATTTTGTTCACTTTTCAGCAGTACTTTCTGGAGTCAAAGAAATCCGGGCAGTGATTGAAGCAGCCCGCAACCAGCTAAAAATGTACCGCAAACGCACGATTCTGTTTGTCGATGAAATCCATCGATTTAATAAGGCCCAGCAGGATGCCTTTTTGCACCATGTGGAAAACGGCTTGATTACGTTGATCGGAGCCACCACTGAAAATCCCTCATTTGAAGTGATAGCACCGTTGTTGTCCCGTTGTCGGGTAATCTTTTTAGATCGACTTGCCAAAGAAGATATCAGTGCCATTATTGAACTTGCCCTGCATGACGACCAAAGAGGATTGGGGGAATTTCAGTTGGATTTGGCCGCCGATGCACGCGACCATATCATTCGAATCGCCGATGGGGACGGGCGGGTGGCTTTGAACAGCCTGGAAGTCGCTGCTTCATTGGTGACGTCCAATAAGCAATCCAAAAGACCGGCAACCGCCGACTCCATAACGCTAGAAGATGTAGAAGCCGCCATCCAGCAAAAGGCCCTTGTTTATGATAAGGCCGGTGACGAACACTATAATATCATTTCCGCCCTTCACAAAAGTCTGAGAGGCAGCGATCCCGATGCAGCGCTGTATTGGCTGGCCCGCATGCTATCAGCCGGCGAAGATCCGTTTTACATTGCCCGCCGAATGGTGCGCTTTGCCACAGAAGATATCGGTAATGCCGATCCCCTGGCACTGGGCATCGCCATGAATGCTATGGAGGCCTTCAAATTCTTAGGGCATCCGGAAGGCGAGTTGGCCCTGGCACAGGCAGCTGTGTATCTGGCGACGGCGCCCAAAAGCAATAGCGTTTATGCCGCATTTGGCGAAGTCAGTGCCATGGTCAAAAAGACCGGCTCCTTACCGGTTCCGCTTCATATCCGCAACGCCCCCACTCGATTGATGAAGGATCTGGGATACGCGAAGGGCTATAAATATGCCCACAATTATGAGGATGCGCTTATTCAGCAGGATTATCTGCCGGATAAGCTCAAAGGACAGCGTTTTTACCATCCGACCGACAGAGGATTTGAGAAGACAATTAAAGCCAGGCTCGATTGCTGGCGAGAGCTGCTTGAGAAATCAAAAATTGAAAAAGGCCACAGGGATTAATCGATTATCCTAAAACTGAATTGGCGGGTTTCAGATTTCCTTATTTCAGCTCCAGTGTTGCTAAAGGCACGTTCTATCACCGTCACCTGACCGGATTGATCAAATAGGACGATCGAAGAAGATCGGGTGCCATAATCCGGACTGATGATAAACATTGGCGCCAGAATCCGCTCCCATTTCGAGCCGACACCGGTCTCGGGCAATTCCGCGTCTGCCGGCTGCAATCGATCCGCAAGAATGCCCAGAATTTTTTCGACATTTATTTTTTGGTCTCCATTGAACTGGTCCAGTAACAATGCCTTGCCCCTTTGAACCTTCGGCCAGGCGGTGTCGATCAAATGGTTGCTGATCCCGTAAATCCCGGGCCTCAAACGCTGTACGCCGGACGACCGATTGGAGGTGTAGTACAGACCACTTGTATCACCAACGATTAAATTAAACCCATTATAGCGCTGTCCGATTTTGCTAACCGCAACAAGGTAATCCTGTGGAGAAGAATTGCCAGTCAGATAATCGCTAATGAGGATACCGCGTGAAGGCGCATCCGGCATGAGGGCGGCCGGATCTCTGTAGTTGGTTATGGCTGCGATCCTCCCGCTGCGGCTAACACCTAGCCAGGTCCCGTTGCCTTTTAGATCACGTCCGGCCAGTACTTCGGGATGGTCCGACCAGTAAGCCAGAGCGCGGGTGGGCCGGTCGTAAAATTCATCCCGGTTGGCAGCCAGAATCAGGCGAAAAGCAGGGTGTGTCCGATATGAAAAAAGGATTAGGCACATCGGATCCTCGTTGACCTTTTCTTAATAAGCATGTTATAAAACTTTTTTTCTAACCTGAGCGTTTCTAACTAAGAATAAGGGAAATACTGTTAATTAAATAAAATTATATCATTTTTAATATTTTTAATTTGAAACCGCAAGGGGGTTGGCGATCTTACCACATTTACTGTGTCGACTGTCGTCCCGCATAGTTGACTATAGCGGGACGCCGTTTTCCTCGCAGCTGCGGCAGCCCCAACAATCGCTACACTTGAGTTTTACGGTTAAGCACATCAAGGAGGTTTCAGCATGAAAGAGGTTGTAATTGTCAGCGGATCGCGAACGGCAATCGGGACATTTGGCGGCGGGTTAAAAGACGTGCCCGTGACGGAACTGGGCGCAATCGTGATGAAAGATGTTTTAAAACGGGTAAACCTGAAACCGGTTGCCGATGAGGGTATGAAGGCGGCGGCGCCGGACAAACTGAAAGACCAGGGCCTGATTGAACTGGAAGAACAGTCCCATGACTGGGCTGAAGACGGACAGCCGGTCACGGTTGATGAGGTCATCATGGGCAACGTCCTGCAGGCGGCCCAGGGGCAGAATACGGCCCGGCAGGCAATGATCCGCGCCGGTATCCCCAAGGAGACTCCAGCCTACACGATCAACAAAGTCTGTGGCTCAGGGCTCAAAGCGATTGCTTTAGGGGCTTCAGCCATTATGCTCGACCAGGCTGAGGTCATTATCGCCGGCGGGCAGGAAAACATGAGTCTGGCTCCAATGGCGTTGCCCAAGGCGCGCTGGGGCCACCGAATGGAGCTGACCGGTGTTGGTGACGTTTTGGATTTGATGGTATTTGACGGCCTCTGGGAAATCTTTTACGGCTATCATATGGGCATTACGGCAGAAGCCATTGCAGCGATGTATGATATTGGACGGCAGGAGCAGGACGAACTGGGTGTTCTCAGCCACACGCGTGCGCGTTCGGCCATCAATGAAGGCTTTTTTGCCCAGGAGATTGCACCGGTCAAGATTCAAACCCGCAAAGGCGAAACCGTATTTGAATCCGATGAGCGCCCCATGGATACCAGTATGGAGAAAATGGGCAAATTAAGGCCGGCTTTCAAAAAAGATGGAACGGTCACCGCCGGGAATGCATCGGGCATCAATGACGCTGCTGCGGCCGTTGTGCTGATGAGTGCCGATAAGGCCAGATCTTTATCTTTAGAGCCGATTGTTAAAATCAAGAGCTTCGCCTCCGGTGGTGTCGATCCAGCTTATATGGGCTTGGGACCGGTCCCGGCTGTGAGAAAGGTCTTAAAAGCAGCCGGCATGACTCTTGGGGATATCGAGATGATCGAGCTTAATGAAGCATTTGCCGCCCAAGCCATCGGGTGTATGCGCGAATTGGGCATTGACAATGATCGTCCCAATGAGCTGGGCAGTGGCATCTCACTGGGCCACCCCATCGGCTGTACCGGTGCCCGGCAGATGGTGACCGGTATGAACCATATGCGGCGCAAGGGCTACCATACCGGTCTTTTTACGATGTGCATCGGCGGGGGCATGGGAATGGCGATGATTGTTGAACGATAGTTTAGATTACATCGGGTTGGCAGTTGGATTTATATCAAGATTAGATCCTTTAACTTTGAACTTTGAACGCACAACCCTGAACGATTTTTATCACTTTTTTCTTTACTTTTTTTGTAATAATTGCTAATAGTTAGTTGTATTTAAAGCTTTAAATGCCATTGAAAACATTCGGTTTTTCGACTGTGGAGATCCTGGATCTGCAAAAGCGATTATAGGACTCTGGTCTTCGTAAAAATATGGCTAAAATGGGGATTTGAATGTCAACCCTTTAGCCGGCGCTGAATTTTACAGTCCCTCTGGCAAAAGCTTTATATCAAAAGGAGGTTCATCAGCAATGGACTTAAGCCGCAAATTGGGTATTTTGGTTTTTTTTGCCGTCCCGGCGATTATCGGCGGCGGTATCGTATTCGGGTTATCGGACAGCTGGATGTATGTTTTCATTTATGAAATCCTTCTGCTGTTGGTAGCCGGAGGGTTTGTTGCCAAGTAAAGCGCCTGTCCTCAAACCTTACAAGAGCCCTCTCTTGATAATTA
>JASFJF010000137.1:0-9086 GCA_050122255.1 Desulfobacterales bacterium | reverse complement strand
TATTCAATAATATCGCTGACCACGCCGGCCCCCACGGTACGACCGCCTTCGCGCACCGCAAAACGCAGCTCTTTTTCCATTGCAATCGGGGTGATCAGCTCAGCCTCAATCGCCACATTGTCACCCGGCATCACCATCTCTACGCCCTCGGGCAACGTCAGCACACCCGTTACATCAGTGGTACGAAAATAAAACTGCGGCCGATAACCACTAAAAAACGGCGTGTGACGACCCCCTTCTTCCTTGCTCAATATATACACCTCAGCCTTAAACTTGGTGTGCGGGGTGATCGTGCCCGGTATTGCCACCACCTGACCGCGCTCTACCTCATCGCGCTTGGTGCCGCGCAACAATACGCCGATGTTGTCGCCCGCACGACCCTCATCCAACAGCTTGCGAAACATCTCCACTCCGGTGCACACCGTCTTTAGCGTCGGACGAATACCCACTATCTCCACATCATCACCCACATGAATAATGCCGCGCTCTACGCGACCCGTAACCACCGTGCCCCGACCCGAAATGCTAAATACATCTTCAATCGGCATCAAAAACGGCTTGTCCACATCCCGCTCAGGCTCCGGTATGTACGCATCAATCGCATCCATTAACTCAAAAACACACTTGGCCTCTTCACTGTCAAAATCATCTGACTCCAGCGCCTTGAGCGCCGATCCCTTGATAATGGGCGTATCATCGCCGGGAAACTCATACTTGTCCAATAACTCCCGCAACTCCAACTCCACCAACTCGATTAACTCCTCATCATCAACCATGTCCGTCTTGTTTAAAAACACCACTATCCGAGGAACACCCACCTGACGCGCCAATAAAATGTGCTCGCGCGTCTGAGGCATCGGACCATCATCTGCACCCACCACCAATATCGCGCCATCCATCTGCGCCGCGCCGGTGATCATGTTTTTGATGTAGTCCGCATGACCCGGACAATCCACGTGCGCATAGTGACGATTTTCGGTCTGATACTCCACATGCGCGGTGGCAATCGTGATCCCACGCTCTTTTTCCTCAGGCGCCTTGTCAATCTGATCAAACGGTATGAAATCTGCCAAGCCCTTTTTGCCCAGATGCTTGGTGATCGCCGCCGTCAGGGTCGTCTTACCATGATCGATATGCCCTATGGTGCCCACATTTACATGCGGCTTGGTTCGCTCAAACTTCTCCTTCGACATCTTCTCATCCTCCCATGGTGTTTTAAATCATTAAATTATGCTTCTACACGCTCTATTAGAATCCATTGAGGGCCGCCCCAAGCAAACACGCCCCAAAATGGCCTTTGTATCCGTGGAGCCCACGACCGGAATCGAACCGGTGAACCTCTTCCTTACCAAGGAAGCGCTCTACCGACTGAGCTACGTGGGCAGCGACTTAACGCCAGACACTTTGAAACAACCGATTCTTCATCTGGAGCGGGAGACGAGATTCGAACTCGCGACATCCAGCTTGGAAGGCTGAAGCTCTACCAACTGAGCTACTCCCGCTTAGCTATTGAGAACCGGATTGCAAAATAGGGAGACTAAACCTGTTCCCACAAAAACTGAAATTAAATTCATGCAGGAAGTCATGTAGTTCGAATCGATCCCTAAAAGTAAAACCGAAATCTCCTACAAACGACTTAGCTAAGGTTGGTGGTGGGGGGAGGATTCGAACCTCCGAAGGCTTCGCCGACAGATTTACAGTCTGTTCCCTTTGACCACTCGGGAACCCCACCTAATGTTAAATTCGCGCTCAAATGGCCATGGCGTAAAGATTGCAGGAATCATGGTATGCCCGCGGTCATATCTGGAGCCAGCGAAGGGATTCGAACCCCCGGCCTACTGATTACAAATCAGTTGCTCTACCAGCTGAGCTACGCTGGCCTAACAACTTAACCGCTCAAAATTATATATGATTCATAGCTACCAAATAGAATGATTTCCTGCACCTAAAACCGTTATTTTTAAATAGAAAAGAAAGAAATAGCAAGAGCTTTTATAGTATACTATTGCTGATAATTTAAGATTAGAACGTAATATATGTTTATTTGTTAATTTTTTCTTTTAATTTCTAATTTTTTTAATGTTTATTATGATATTTCAATTAATGTGGTCTGGTGGAATTAAGATCAGAAACCTCAAGCCAGCGGCCCGGATCAAAGTGCGCAATTCTTTTATCAGTCCTTGATGGCTTAAGTTGAAGGTGAGGGAATCCCTTATTTTACATTAATTTTTGGTGTTCATTCAGGCAAAATTCTGATAACATACGAATATACCAATAAAACATGATTCACGAGTCGATAGCTGCTCATATTAAATTAGCATTCTACGATTAATTCCAGGTTCTTTCAAGCTTTTTCGAACCAAATCCCAAATAAGTCAGCACCAGGGGCATGACGCCGGTTGTCGCTGACCGCCGCTGCGTTTTACCAGCGGCCACCGGTCAGGGTTAAGTTTTTATAAAAACTGACGATATTGAATATCATCAGCATAAAAAGATTTCTGCATTTCGTTTTACTAAGTCAGGAAATGGTGATATAACAAAAAAAAATCAAAATAGGAATTGATAATGATGAATAAAGGCTTTTATTTTCTCGCGTGCTGCTTGTGGATGTTCTTTGTCGCTTGCGGACATCAAATTCAAAAACCATCCGAGTTTACGGATCATCAGCGTCAAGCAACGGATGCGGCGACCAGCCCCGCCGACAATTCCGATGGGCACGCCGGTTCTAGTGGTACGGTCAACACTGTTCAGGTCGACGGCTCTGTGCTGGACGAACAAGAACTGGGATCTTACGAAGAAGATAAAACCGAGGTCTTGGCGAAAAAGAGTGAAAGCGTTCTGGATGAAGCTCTTGATCTGTGCCAAGTGTCTCAGGAGTTCTGGCAAAACGGAGAACTGGAAAATGCGCTGGACGCGTTGGACCAGGCCTATGCTCTGATACTGACGGCTGATACAACCGATCATGCCAAACTCATCCAGCAAAAAGAGGATCTGCGCTTTATGATATCAAAGCGTATACTGGAAATATATGCCTCTCGTAATATTGTCGTAAACGGAAGCCATAACGAGATTCCAAGGGTCTTGAATAAACATGTCCAGGTTGAGATTGATCGATTTACGGTTGGCTCTGAAAGGGAATTTTTTGTCCAATCCTATCAGCGCTCCGGTCGCTACCGTCAACTCATTGTGGCTGCCCTCAAGGAGGCCGGACTGCCCGAGGAACTGTCGTGGCTGCCGCTGATCGAAAGTGGTTTCAAGGTAAAGGCGCTTTCGCGCTCAAGGGCGTTGGGCCTGTGGCAATTTATACCTTCTACCGGTTACAAGTTCGGTCTCAAAAGAAACAAATTAATCGATGAGCGCATGGATCCGGAAAAATCAACCCGGGCTGCCATTGATTACCTTAAGGAGCTTCACGCTATTTTTGGTGATTGGACAACTGTCCTGGCCGCATACAACTGCGGTGAAGGAAGGGTGCTAAACGTCATCCGACGTCAGAACCTCAATTATCTGGACAACTTCTGGGATCTTTACGAACGGCTGCCCCGGGAAACCGCACGCTATGTGCCACGGTTTCTGGCAACCCTTCATATTTTAGACCAGCCGGAAAAGTATGGGCTGAACCTGGCAGCAGTGGAGGTACCGCCCCAGTATGAAACGGTTATGATTTCAAAGCAGGTGCATCTGAAGGATGTTGCCCGCTCGATTGGCATAAGCGAAAACGAGGTCTATGAACTCAATCCAGAATTGCGGTATAAGATCAGCCCCGAGGATCAATACCCGCTAAAAGTACCGCCTTATAAAGGTGAATTTCTATTAAGCCAACTAGACAAAATCCCGGTTTCGCGCCCCCCGCAACGCGCCTATGTCTATCACCGAGTTCGTCCCGGTCAAACTCTGTCGTTAATCGCCAAGCGTTACCGGACCAGTGTCGGCAGAATTATGCGGGCAAACAATTTGCGCAAGTCCAACTATATCGTTGCCGGGCGATTGCTTAAAATACCCAGCAGCGGTAATCGTTACCGTCCGCCTAAAGCGTATCACACGCATCAGGGCCGCCGGGTTATGCATGTGGTCAAAAAGGGCGATTCGCTCTGGACCATCGCTAAAAAATACGGCACGACAACCAGAAAAATTCAACAGCTCAATCAGCTATCATCCACCAGCCTGCATAAAGGCCAAAGACTTATTATATTTGGTGGTGAGAAAACGCTATCAAAGGTTGAGGGTTTAGAGACCTATAAGGTAAAATCAGGAGACAGCCCATTTTTAATTGCCAAACGGCACAATATGGCTCTGAACCGCTTTCTTTCCATAAATCAACTATGGCCGAGCTCTAAAATTTATCCCGGACAAACGGTTTTCGTCGAATAGCGATCAGCTCAAGGCCCCTTCCCGTCGGTCAGCAACCCATGCGCGCGTGGTTGTCTGTGTATAAATTGCAGAGTACTAAAGGCATAAGGAAGCTGGCATGCATCCCATCAATTTCGGCCTTGAGGGTAAGGTTCAGATGGATCGGATTTCATGACCGGTCAAACCCTGCATGTGGATGGCGGTGCCAGCGCTCTCTGATGAAGGCTCCCGCACAGATGACCAACTGGTATGTTATTACCGGGGCGCCTGGGTGGCCTCATTGAAGAAAGCTATTAATCGCTGGGCTGTCACCTCATTCACGTCCCGCTAGCCAGCGTCGCAGCGCGAACTAAATTTGTGCTAGCGCGCCTTTAACAGGCCCTCTAATTCCTCCGGGGTCAGATGCCGCCAGGCGCCGGTTGGCAGATCACCCAACTTGATGTTGGCGATTCGAACCCGTTTTAAACTCACAACCTGATTGCCCACTTTGCGGACCATGCGCCGGATCTGCCTATTTTTACCTTCCTGCAAAGTAATCCTAAAACGTCTGGCGGAAATTCGTTCAACAGCTGCCGGGCGTGTCCGGGTTCCCATCATCGGCAACCCCTTCGCCAGCTTTGCTAATGCGCCCACCGGCAGAGCTTGAGCAACTTTAACGTCATATTCCTTTTCGTGGTTAAAAGACGGATGGGAGAGTTGATGATGCAGCAAACCGTCATTGGTCAGCAACAATAGTCCGCTTGAATCCTTGTCCAACCG
Source organism: Desulfobacterales bacterium (assembly GCA_050122255.1). Lineage (GTDB taxonomy): Bacteria > Desulfobacterota > Desulfobacteria > Desulfobacterales > JAHEIW01 > JAHEIW01. Next base: position 3,977 of record JASFJF010000137.1, on the reverse strand, counting down.
TCCGATGGGATAAATTCGATCGCAGAGGTCCAATAGCTCGAGTACAATTTTTTCATCGGGTTGGTGGCAGCTGGAGACATAGCCCCTGGGTTTATTGAGCGCTATGTAGATCGACGGGACATTCGATTCAATGGCCTCACTGTCGACTTCAACCAGATCTTTCTCAGGATCAATTTTGACGCCGAACTGTGTGACGGTTTTTCCATTGACCTTTACCCAGCCAGACTTTATATATGCTTCACCTTTGCGGCGTGAACATATGCCCGCTCTGGAAAGAAATTTTTGCAAACGCATCTCAGCCATAGTATAAATAAAAAACCTATGGTTTCCATTTATAGAGGGAAACCACTAGCTGCGGTAGTCGGCGTTAATCTTAACATAGTCAATGGATAAATCGCAGGTAAACACCGAAGCTTCAGCAGTGCCGGACTTTAAATCGATGCGAATCGAAAATTCGGCCTTTTTGAGGACCCGAGTCGCTTCCTTTTCTGCTATTTTGCCGCATCCCAACCCATTTCGAACCATACACACCTTACCGAAAAAAACATCGATCCGCTCCGCTTCGACTGGAACCCCTGCTCTGCCGACAGCCCCCATGATTCTTCCCCAGTTGGCATCCTCACCAAAAAGCGCGGTTTTAACCAGATTCGAATGGGCAACCGAATCGGCAATTTGATGGGCAACGCGCTCGGATTCGGCCCCCTGTACAACCACCTCGACGACCTTGGTCGCTCCCTCACCATCTTTGACCAGCATTTTGCCCAGCGACATCAAAACGCTTTCCAGAAGATTAAAAAAAGTCTTTTGGGCGCTACGGCCATTAATCACCGCTTTTCCCAGACCGTTGGCCAGCAGCAGGGCAGTATCATTTGTGCTGGTATCGCCATCGATAGTGATGCGATTTAAAGTGCGGTTGGTTGCGCGCACAAGCACCTCCTTTAAGAGCGCAGGCGTGGCAGTGACATCGGTCATGATAAAACACAGCAAAGTCGCCATATCCGGCCGGACCATGCCCGCTCCCTTGGCCACACCGGTGACCGTAAAGGGAACACCATCCAGATTTCCTTTTCGGCTGACAATTTTGGGCACGGTATCGGTGGTCATAATAGCCTCGGCAAAATTGGAAATCCCAGCTGGATCAAGCCCTTCGATAAGACCCGGTACGGCCCGTTGAATTCGCTCAACGACAAGCGGCTCGCCGATAACGCCTGTGGATGCGACCAGCACGTGTTCCTCGGCAATACCGAGACCCTCGGCGACCCAACGTCCCATGGAGATTGCATCGCGCATTCCCTTTTCTCCCGTACAACAGTTGGCGTTGCCGCTGTTGACAATGACCGCCTGGCAGATGCCGGCAGCAATGCGCTGCCTGTTTAGCATAACCGGTGCAGCCTTTACCTGATTGCGGGTAAACACCCCGGCAACATGCGCCGGTTGTTCGCAATAAACCAGTCCGAGGTCTTTTTGGCCCTTCTTTTTCAACCCGGACGCAACGCCTGCAAATTGGTATCCCTGGCACATACGCTCCTCGCTAGTAAACGATTGGCGATTCGAAAAAATCAGACTGCTCATTAAATTTCGGGCGCACGCGGCTATCATATAAAAAAACGATAAAACTGTCTACTACGATGTCCGGCCACCGCTCAACGCCTGGTTTTATCAAACGGGCATTTGACAGCCCGATTTCTTTTCGCTACCCTGCCCATGAAATAACAATATTCCAAAGGCGGTTGCGTCAACGATCCATCTGGCCGCGCACTGCTTTTTCAAGGAAGATCCCAAGATGACTGAACAACACATAGCCGTTTGCCCGCGCTGCAGCGCTGAGCTGATCATCGAAAGAGCGTGACCGTACGTTTTTCTGCGCTGCAGGGCCTGCAGTCGACGGTATCCAATAAAATATTTATCAGCGTCTCTGGATGACGAACTTGAATCCGTTCTGGGCAATTTGCCCTGCGACAGGTTATAAAACAGATGGTTGTCAATAACCTTTTTCCGGTGTTTGCCCTGCTGCTATTCGGCCATCTGCTCAAACGCACGGGTTTAACACATGATGTGTTTTTAAAGACGGCTGACAAACTCATCTACTTTATCTTTTTCCCGGCTTTGCTTTTTTGGAAGATTGGTGGGGCAGCGTCGGACCACATTGGCGATCCGGGACTCTATAAGGCCGCCATTTGCGGAGTGATCAGCGTTTATATCCTCAGCAGCCTCTATATTAAAATCTTCAGAGTTGGCACCTTTCAGGCCGGTTCCTTTTCACAGAGCTGTTACCGCTTTAACACCTATATCGGCATGGCCGTGATCCTCAATGCCCTGGGGGAAGATGGCGCCCGGCAATTCAGCATTTTAATCGGTTTGGTTATTCCACTGATCAACATCCTGGCCGTCAGCACCCTCACCTGGTTTGCCAAAGACAAGCTATCGCTGCAAAAACGGTTGGCGCTTTGCATTAAAGCACTGCTGACCAACCCGCTGATAATTGCCTGTCTGGCCGGCATTGCTTACTGGAAATGGATCGGCGGCTTTCCGGTCTTTCTCGACAACACCTTTCGTCTGGCTTCTTTTGTAACCCTGCCCCTAGCGCTGATTTCCATTGGCGGAGCACTGACGCTCGGCGGTATCAAAATTTACTACAAATTGTCGCTGGTTGCCTGCGTGTTTAAATTGATCATTTTACCGTTGCTCGGATATCTTTTTCTGAAGGCATTTGGCACCGCCGGAATTTCCTTTAAGGTCGGCATGATCTACTTTACGCTGCCAACGTCTACGGCGCTTTATATTCTTTCTGCACAGCTCAGCAGCGATACCCGGCTGGCGTCAGCAGTGATCGCGCTGTCGACCCTGTTATCATTTTTTCCTTTGTCGCTGGCATTGCTCGTTTAAGAAAGATACGCGCAAGTCGGACCAGAGCCCTTATGACTAAAAATTTTAAAATAGCGATCGAATACGACGGCAGCTGTTATCATGGCTGGCAACGCCAAAAAAAATATCAAAGCATTCAGGCTGAAATTGAAATGGCCCTGGAAAAAATGACGTCTACCCGGGTGACGCTTATTGGTTCAGGACGCACGGATGCCGGTGCGCATGCCACCGGCCAGGTGGCTAATTTTAAATGTGATACCCACCTGGCGCCAACAGCATTATTGAGCGGACTTAACAGTTTGTTGCCGGATGATATTATCATCAAAGATTGCGAATTGGTTGCCACCGATTTTCACGCCCGATATGACGCTCGCAGTAAAGTCTATCATTACAAAATTTTAAATCGATCCGTTCCAGCTGCCATCGGACGCCAGTACGCATGGTTCATCCGCAAACCAATGGACCGGCAAACAATTAGAGCCGCTATGGCACATATCATTGGCCGCCACGATTTTAAGGCCTTTGAGGGCAGCGGCAGCCCCAGGCAAAATACCATCCGGGAGGTGTTTTCAGCTACCCTTATCGAGGCGCCCGGCGGGAAATTGATCTTTGAAATCGAAGCCGAAGGCTTTTTACGTTACATGGTGCGCAATATCGTCGGAACCCTGGTGGATGTGGGACTGGGGAAAATCACAGCGGCTGACCTTCAAAAGATATTGGATTCAAAAGACCGTTCGCGGGCCGGTATTACTGCGCCGGCAAAGGGGCTGACACTCATCAAGGTTAAATATTAGATCGCGACTATTAAAATAGAGGAGTTTCAACCCGATAAAGATAAGAATATCTGGGTTTTCCGGTATCCGGGCTTGATGCCTTATCTGTCCGATGGTATACAGGCGGCTGGTGGAATTGAGCATAAACGTCAACCGAATGAACAGCAGACAAAAGGACTTTGGCAAATGACGGATTTCAAAAAATTAAGTGATCAGGATCGTCGCCGTATTAAAGCAGAACTACAGAAGCGCTATCAGGATTTTAAGTCCCGCCGGATGGCACTGGACATGACCCGGGGAAAACCCTGTCCCGAACAGCTGGACCTGGCACTGGGGATG
>JASFJF010000136.1:0-9218 GCA_050122255.1 Desulfobacterales bacterium | reverse complement strand
GTTCTGTAAGATGCGGTCCAGCGCCTGAGGATTTTCAAAGTCGGCGGCTTCTGTGATCTCCGGTGGTCGATTTGCCATGCAGCCATAATAGCAAACAACCTTCAGCCCCTGGAGAGGCTTTTTTATCTGCCTTGCCACGCTTTGAAGCATTTCCTCTGTAGCAAAGAAATTTGCCAGATCCCAAATCTTGGGCAAAGCGCCTTCCAGGTGAATCGCGTAGCGGTCTGCAAAATCCTGATTGAGTGCCCAGGCAGCTGATTTCAATCGGTTGAAACACATGGGGCAGGGTACAAGCATGTCTGAATGCGGTAGCTGGGCGGCCAAATTCAACGTGCGACCGGCCAGCTCGATGCTTGCCTGGTGGTCTATGCTGTGGGCGGCGGTTGCCCCGCAACAATTCCAATCGGGTATTTCTTCCAATTGAAGATCCAGGGCGGCGCAAATACCTGATATCGATTCAGCATAATCTTTTGCTGTTCCTTCCAGAGAACAGCCCGGATAATACGATACCTTCATAAACACACTATGCCATCATTCCAAAATTTCAATATTCCGGTTATTTAGCCAAGCGGCTGTGACGTGCCAGTATTTGTCGAACTTCCTTTTTGCCTTTGATGGTCTTTGGTCGTATCGGAAATCTTCTTTTGCGCGTCATTTGCCAGCCTAGCCTCATTTCAGCTAGCCAGGTGCCCGTTTTCCACATACGCAGGAGCTTGCCGCTGCGAAGTAAATATTCAGGAAGAAAGGTTGTTTCAAATACCCGGCCCCATCGCTTGACATCCTTTAAAAAGGAAGTGTGCAGGGATAGAATCTGAGGCTGTGTTGATCGGACGCCTTCTGAAACCGCCATTTCTTTCAAACAATCCATGAGTTCGGCGATTTTAACGTTATTCGGACAGCGGGTGGTGCAAGTCTCGCACGCTGCACATACCCAGATTGTATCGCAACGCAATACCGTTTTCCGATGCCCAAGAATCACGAGGCGGATCACTTCGTCCGGAAAAAGATCCATGGCAAAGGTGACAGGACAACCATTGGTGCATTTGCGGCATTGAAAGCATGCGCTGGTCTGGTAGGGTCCTGCAGTTTCAATTTCCCTTAGAAGGTGATAGTCTGGAGTCAAGATTTTTTGAGGCATAGATCTAAAGCCATTTCCCCAAGCGCGCGAGGAACCCGATTTAGTATTGCCAGAACGGCATATTGAGAGGCCTTACAGAGGTTGTCAAAAAAAGGTTCCGATTGATAAACGTTATTTGCTACAACATTTATGCCGCCATCCTTTTTTCGCAATACTATTATGGCAAGCGGTATGAAAGCCGCTTGGGATGAAATGAGACTATCATTAAAATTGAAGTGGGCTTTGTTGTCAAGGGAAAAACCCGGTCAATACTTTACGAATAAATGATTGAGAACATGCGATTTGTGATTTTGAAATATGGATTTACAGTCCTCTGTCTGATGCTGTCCCTCGCAGCGACTGTCGCCCGGGGTGATAATTTACCGTCCTATTGTGAGGAAAATCCCGCTTTGGCACAGGCGTTATCCCGCATGGGGCCTGTCATGGGAATGGGCTCATCGGTTTCCCATGGTTTGTTGGCTCGCTCGGCTTCCGAGATTGTGGCCGATCAGCTGTGCCTGGGCAGTGACGGGCATGTATTCCCGTGGTATTTTCCGGCCGCCTACTCAAGGGCTGCCAGATATTATTATAAACGCAAGCGTCCCAAACTGGTATTGGCACTGGACGTCACCTACCACGATATGAAAGTTCTGGAGGATACCAGCGACAAAAAAAAGGTGCTCGATACCCTGGTGCCCGCCCTGGCGCTGGATTGTGAAAGTGACCTTTATGATTGCACTGCAAACGGTAATGAATCCTATGTCATAAAGGAAAATTACAAACCCATCGTTTTACTGGGCGATCTGTTTTTTGAAAATCTGATTGATTGTCGTCAGGGCAAGCCCCCTCAAGAATACCGCATCGAAAACGCAAAACCGCGACCCCAAAAATTATGTTTCGAGGAATATGAACAGCTTAACCGCCATTTGAGAAAGCTGGTGGCGAAATATCCGAACGTTCACTTATTTCCGGCCAATCGTCTTTTTACGGCCCTGGTAAAATTTCCTCACCACGTTTTTTATGATGAAGGCCACCGGCAGACGTTCTTCGCCAGAAATGAACTTACCTGGGATGGCTGGCATCCTTACACCGACCCGGGCAGTTACGTCTTTGCCAACCTGACTATCATGCAGATCAATCGTTTAATCGAAGAAGGTAAAATCAAAAGCAGGCCGATCCCGTTGAGAACCCTCGCCGATAAATATTTCGGCCCGCCAACCGGTTTGATCATCTTGGTGCCTGACGGGTTTCCGCCGGATTCCCGGCCGCTAATTGTTGGACCTGCCGGCAAAAAAATTAGACTGCGTTTTTCGCTATCAACGTCATGGGTAGCGCAACAGGGTGTCTTCACCTTCGGCAGATCCTATTTTCGAGACCTGGCCCTGTCTTGGGGCCGTTTAGGGCCCAAACCGCTTATCCTCCAGGCCCAATCCTTCAGCGGATCTGCCCTTGTCCTTTCGAAAAGAGACGCGGATATTTTAGCGTCCCATTACCAGAAAGGAATAGCATTCAAAGGGGGTCTTCTGCTCCGGGACCAGAATTTGAATGCGGATTTGATTTCACGCGAAGACACATTTTTTCTAAATCAAATAGAGAAGGACCCCACCATACGGAAAACATTCTTTCAAGAACCGCCCGATGGCAGTTCCACCCCGTGGGATTACTAGCATTATATTGGTTGAGCCCGATACCCGTTAGCCCGTTTGCGCGTAAAACATAAAATAAGATATTTTTTCTTTTATGGCGGGCTTAACCGGCTAAACGGGCAACTGTCAAATCTGATTAAAGGATGATGCCGATGGACAGCAGCAAACTGTAGACCAGAACCAGCTTTGCTGTATTGGCCAGCGCTTCATTGAGGACCGGACCGCCAGCGCTTCTCCAGATGAGGCGCGTTAAATAAATTGCCAGGGGCAGGGAAAAGACCGGCAGTATCACCCAGGCCGAACTTAGGCCGCCCAGCCAAATGATGAACGGAATGGCATATGCAATGACGAGCAACAGCAGGTATTCAATCCTGGCGCCGCGTTCACCAATCATGACTGCCAGGGTGCGCTTGCCGCTGCGGCGATCTGTATGAATGTCTCTGAGATTATTCACCACCAGAATGGCGGTGATCAACAGCCCTTGGATGGTGCCCATCAACCAGACCATTGGGGTCAATTGCAACGCCTGGACATAGTAGGTGCCACCGACTGCCACCAGACCAAAAAAAATAAACACAAAAAGATCACCCAGCCCGTGCGACGCCAGTGGAAAAGGGCCACCGCTATAGACCAGTGCCGCCGCAAAACAGAAAAAGCCGATCAGTATAACCGGCCAACCGCCCACGCTTGCCAGGTAGAGACCCGGGATGGTGCTCAAGACGATGGTGACCAGAATACCGGTTTTTACGCGGCTGGCCGGTATCAATCCGCTTTGGGTTACCCGGGGCGGCCCTAAACGATCCTGGGTATCGATGCCTTTAACAAAGTCAAAATAGTCATTGGCCAGATTAACGCCGATTTGCAGGAGCAGGGCTACCGTCATGGCCGCAGCGGCCGGAAATAATGCAAATTGCTGATCGGCGATGGCCATTGCCGTGCCGACTATCACCGGGGCGACGGCCGCCGGCAACGTCCGCGGCCGGGTTGCCAGCATCCAGGCGGCTGTTTTTGATATATTTTCAGAGTTTTTTTTAATCATATTTAATTTTGTTCTTCCGCCCGATAACAATTCACTTTCAGTTCCAAATGGTAAATGAGTAAATACAGAATCAATCCCAGCAACCCCATGGCCAGGATGCCGGCATACATCTCGGGATACCGCAGCACCTGATAGGTTTCGACGACGATAAAATATCCCAATCCGTAAGTTGTCAACGACTGCTCGGCAATAAACAGGACCGCAACTGCCGTTCCAACCGACACGCGCAATGCCGTCAACATGGCCGGTAAAGAGGCCGGAAAATAAACATAGCGGAAGAGCGCCCGGCGGCCGGCCCCCAGCGACCGCACCGACAGAATCAACTCCGGGTGCAGATTGGCGGCCTCATCCCTGACAACAACCAAAATCTGGAAAAAAATGATCAAGGCAATCAAAAAAATTTTAGAGATATCCGTAATGCCCATTAAAACATAGATGACCGGCAAGAAAACAATTTTGGGGATCGGATAGACAATGGCAATCAGCGGCGCAAAGATGCGATTCACCTGGGGCATCTGACCCAGACCGAGCCCGATGGGCACCGCGCTGACAACGGCCAGTGCAATAGCTGCCAGAACGCGGCCGGTGCTGGCCAAAAAATGAATCCCCAACTCACCGAACAACGAATCGAAAAATATCGGCAGCACCTGAAACGGAGAGGGCATGATGGGTCGCTGAATCAACCATGCCAGCACCTGCCAGATGGCAAAAAACATCAGCAGTCCGATGAGGACGGCGCGTATATTTAACCTGCCGTTCATGTCAGCGACCCCAGTAAATCCCGAACGTCATCGCAGGTCTGTTGAAATTCATTTTGTCGGCGCCCGGCTTTCGGACCGGCGCAGGCATTATCGATCATAAGAGCATTTTGATTGCAGCCTTTTGCCAGCACCAGAATCTTTTTGCCCATCACCACGGCGACCTCAATATCGTGGGTAACGATGATATAGGTCAAATCCGTATTAGCGTGCAAATCGATAATGAATTTTTGCAGATCCTCCCGGGTCGGCGCATCCAGGGCCGAAAACGGCTCATCCATCAGCAGCAGGTCCGGCTGCATGGCCAGGGTGCGCGCAATAGCCGTGCGCTGACGCTGGCCGCGGGAAAGCTGCAGGGGGTACTGGTCACGCAGGCTTTCAATCCCCAGTTTTTCCAGCCAGCCGTCCACGCGTTGATCAGCTTCGCGAGGGCTGATATTTTCATTGACCGGCGTGTGCCGGCCGTCAGATCCGTAGAATCCCCAGATGGTCAGCCCCAGGCGGGCATTCTCTCTGACCGTTTGCCACGGCAATAGACCATGATCCTGAAGCACCAGCCCGCTGCGGGGGCGCGGCCTTTTTATGGGTTTGTTTTCGATGAGAATCTGGCCGGATGTCGGATGGCGCAAGCCAGCCAGTAGATACAGAAGAGTTGTCTTGCCGCAACCGGATGGACCGATGATGGACAGTGCTTCATCGCGTTTGATCTTGAGGTCATAGCCCTGAAAAATGGGGGGCTGCCCGCTGTAGGCAAAGCTTAGATCTTTGATGTTTATCATGCAAAAAAAATTTCATGCAAAATTCAGGGCAGAAAAGTACCTGTAACAGAGTCCTTATATGGGATAGGTGCTGCCAGAATCCCTTTGGAAACCATCCAGTTCATGACATCTGCCCATTGTTCGGCGCTGGGAACCTCCCTTAGCGGGAAAGGTGGAATACGATAGGTTTGCTGAATATTTTTGGGAACCCGGATTTTTTCCAGCAAAAGGCTGCGAAATGACTCCGGCTTCGCGTTGATATCCTGCACGGCATGATTCCAGGCCTTCAGAAATCGGCGTAGCGCCTCGGCCTTAGTTTCGATGGCATTCAGGTGGAAGCTCAACACGCTGACACTGTATTGCGGGTGGGCTGAGTCATCGATGACCGCGCTGGCGCCGGCTTCAAGTGCGCTTTTGGCCAGCGGATCCGGCAGCGTGGCCGCCTTCAACTGGCGTTGTAACAACAATTGATAACGCTCCGGTATAACCGGTACGGATTTTTTAGAAATTTGATCAGGGGTCAAGCCACCGGCCGCCAATAATCGATCGGTGACGTACTCGATGATGGTATTCTTGGAAACACCGATCGGAATTGCCTTCAGGTCGGCCGGGGCCGTCAGGTTGCTGTCGGGCGCGGCCAATACGCGAAACAGGGGATAATGCGGATAGGCCTTGCGGGCCGATGCAATGACTTTTACCTGTATGCGTTCGCGATTGAAGCTGGCGGTAGAGGCCATCTCGTTGAGCATGCCGTCAATGGCTCCGGACTGCATTAGCTGATCTCTTTCCAGTCCGCTACCGACCGGTACCGCCTCGACTGTAACACCATAACGGTCGAAATAGCCCTGAGCCTCGGCCACAAAAAAGGGGAATGTGTCTAAAATGGGCAAAAGGGCAACTTTAAGCGAATTTTGCGCTGGATCAACTTGGGCACCCAGCCCCATCGAAAAGCCGGCAATTAGCATCAGTACCACCAGCAGTGCACTGACAAACTCTATTTTCAACTTCATTTTTCTCATCATAAATTTGCCTTTGCGCAGCGTATGTTGGCTCTCAATATCAAAAAAGAGACTGAAGTGTAAAGGGCCTTGTCGCGTCGCACAAGGAATCAGAGATTAGATAGGACATGAAGCGGTCATGTCATTTTCTTGCGGGCGATATGAATTACAAAGTGCATGGGGTCCGATATTTAGGATGAGACTCACGAAGCTGCTACATCAACGCCATATTCAGATCATCCTAAATATCGGACCCCGACCCGGCTTAAAGGTAACTTTTCCCCATATCGCTCTTCAGAAAACAACATGACCGCTTCTGCAATCAAAATTGAAACTGGGTTTAGAACTTCAGATTTTGTTCGACAACCCTGTTAGATGCATTTTTAAGACCGCTTTTTAGACGAGGCCGGCGGCCTGCATGATATCCGGCACCTTTTCTTCTTTGCCAATGGCCATGATGTGCACGCCGTCACACATTTTTTCATCATGAATGCGTTTGATCATGCGGCCCGTAATTTCAATGCCCTTGGCCAGAGCCTGGCCTTTGGGTGCGGCGGCCATTTCATCGATCAGATCCTGCGGCACGAACACCCCGGCGATATTTTTGTTCATAAAACGGGCCATGGGCGCCGAGGTCAGCAAAATAACACCGGCCAGGATTTTGACCTTAAACGGTCGGGCGTATTCCATGAATTCCTTGAACTTGTCCAGGTCATAGACGGCCTGGGTCTGAATGAATTCGGCACCGGCTTCGAGCTTTTTTTCAAATTTGATCAGCTGCGGTTCAAGCGGATCGGCCTCCGGTGTCACAATGGCCCCGGCGCAAAATGAAACCGCGCCGTCCAGGTCATTTCCGCCGAGATCTTTGCCGGCTTCCAGTGTGCGTACTGTTCTCAAAAGCTGGCTGGAGTCCATGTCAAAAACACTCTTGGCTTCTTTATGATCGCCCAGTATGATCGAATCCCCGGTCAGGCAGAGAACATTTTGGATCCCGCGCGATGAGGCAAACAGCAGATCCGCCTGCAATGCCAGTCGGTTGCGATCCCGACAGGTCATCTGCAGGATGACTTCCCCGCCCATTTCTTTGACCATCATCGCGCCGCCCAGAGACGGATAGCGCATCACCGAGCTTTGATGATCGGTGACATTCATGGCGTCGACCTTGTCCTTTAACAAATCGATATGGTGCTTGAATTTTTCAAGGTTTGTCCCTTTTGGCGGAGCGACCTCGCTGGTCACCACAAACCTGCCGGATTCCAGAGCTTCTTTAAATTTCGTCGGCATCTCAATGTCCTTTCACTTACCTGAGTTCCAATCAGTTTTTTGCTCTGCCCTTGGCAAGGGTCAGGCAAATAGAGGGCTGGATTGTTGGCGTACCTATAACATACTAACCTTCCGGAAGCTTAAATTTCCCCGGCCTGGGCTCACCCAGATGGTTGCGCGGTTTTTGATATTTTCGCATGGAATCGATTCGGCCCAGCTCCTTGAGGCGGTTGTATATCAACGTCCAGACGCAGTCCTTATAGACATCGATTTCGCATTTGCCATGATTGGTGCCGCCGCAGGGACCGTTGACCAAGCCTTTGTGGCAGCTGGTCACCGGGCAGATACCGCCGGTTTCTCCGATGATACAGGTGCCGCACTGGGTGCAGACCTCATCAAATAGTCCCACCGCTGTCTCTTTGCCGATAAATAGGGTGTCCAGAGCCGGAATCACCATTTTGTGCAACTGCCGGGCAACATTCTGAACACCAAAGGCGCAGGTCATGATCAGCAGGGCATCAGCCTGATTAATCTGTTCGCCGAAATCGCTCAGAAATTCGCGGGTTAAATTATCGCAGGCCACCGGCACCACCGTATGGCCAGTGACCATTTTACCTTTGGTGGCCAGCTCCGTTTTCATCTTCCTTACTTCCGGATCCCCACCGGTGCGGGTAAGCGTCACACAGGTTCCGCATCCAATGATGAAAATCCGGTTGAGCCCCTTTAAGAGGCGTTCAATTTCTTTTTCCGGCTTTTTTTGCGTTATGGACCGAATCATATCGCATTCTCCTCTTTTTCGAGATCACAACGGAGACAGCGAATGGCTTCGCGGTAAGCCTCCTCTGCGCTGAATCCTTTTTCAACCTCTCTGAAATCCTTTATGCGTTCGCGGGCATTTTCGACTTCGACCTCGACCCGGGGCTTGTCTTGCGTATCTTCTTTTTCAAGCGCCAGTCGGGTGCCCGTATGACGCGGGGATTTCTCATCCGGGATATAAACGCGACCCGTGTCGCCCCCCAGGTATTTATCGATGGCAATGGCGGCCCGCCGGCCGGATGCAATCGCACGAATTACAAAAGTCGGCCCGGTGGTAAAATCCCCACCGGCAAAAACCCCTGGAACATTGGTGGCCAGCGTATTGGAGTCCACCACCAGAGTGCCCCAGAGTTCACGCTCCAGCTGGCTGTCGGCGGATAGGAAGGACATATCGGCAGCCTGGCCGATGGAGATAATGATATTGTCTGCATCCACGAAGCGCGTATCATCGAGATCACACGTTGGGTTGAAGCAGCCCTCATCGTCGAAGACGCAGATGCAGCGCGTGAATTCAACGCCCGTGACCCGCCCCTCTTCGTGAATGATCTTACCGGGCGACAGGTCGGGGTTGATGACGATACCCTCTTCGATGGCCTCATCCACATCCTGTTCCCAGGCCGGCATTTCATCACGGGGCTCCAAACAGAATATTTGGGCCTCCTGAGCGCCGGCCCTTAAAGCCGTGCGGGCGACATCCACGGCCACATTACCGCCACCGATGATCACCGTTTTACCGTTTAACGGTATCTTTTTGCCCATGCGGACCTGGGTCAAAAAGTCAAGGCCGTAGTAAATGCCCTCAACGTTTTCCTCCTCTCCAGGG
>JASFJF010000135.1:0-9258 GCA_050122255.1 Desulfobacterales bacterium | reverse complement strand
GCTGCACCAACCCGCGCATGAAGCAGGACTACGTGCATGTCGAGCTGGTCAAAGAACTGATTAAAAACGACGTGCTGGTGGTCCAGACCGGATGCTCACAGGTAGCCCTGGCCAAAGCCGGGCTGACCACGCCGGAGGCCGCCCACCTGGCTGGCCCCGGGCTGAAGGAAGTTTGCGAAACAGTGGGCATGCCGCCGGTCCTCGGAATCGGCTCCTGTGTGGATAATAGCCGCATTCTGATTGCCTGTGCTGAGATGGTCAAAACCGGCGGTTTGGGTGAAAGTATGGCGGATCTGCCCGTCGCCGGGTGCGCACCCGAATATATGAGTGAAAAAGCTATCTGCATCGGGCAGTACTTTGTCGCTTCCGGTGTCTACACCGTCTTCGGCGTTACCTTCCCGATTGTCGAAGGTACCAAGTTCCACAAGCACCTGTTTGAAGAGCTCGAGGAGCTGGGCATGGGCAAATGGGGCTTTGCCACCGATCCATATGAAATTGCCCGCCTGATGATTGCGCATATCGACAAGAAACGCAAAGCGCTGGGCATCGACAAAGCCCGCGAGCGTGTCCTGATGAGCATGGACGATCGCCGCGAAATGGATGCAGCTTAAACCCACAAGCTGTTGATCATAATAAAAAATGGGGCCCCAACCCGGGCCCCATTTTTTTTCTGAAAAGCAAGGGGTCAAAGCTTGAATAGTGAATTAGCGACCCTCCAGCTGTTTTTTGATGCCGGGTCTTTGTACAGTAACGTGCACCCATGGTAAAATGAATGCCGATGTTTATTCACAATTCAAGCTTTGAGCCCCCAGACTATCCCACCTGCAGTTGTTGTCGGCAAATGCCACATTAGGTTTTTTTTAGCAACTGGCTGTCAATGGGCAGCCCCCGCAAACGGACGCCTACTGCCCTGGCAATGGCGTTGGCCACCGCCGGCGCCACAGTGGGAAACCCTAACTCGCCAATACCGCCGATCTTGTGACGACTTTTGGCGATATGCACCTCAATTTCGGGCACCGCGTTGATCGTCAAAAGGGGGTATTCATCAAAGTTGGCGGTCTTTACCCCGCCATTGGCAAATCGGATGCGCTCATAAAAAGCCACGCTAAGGGCCATGATCGCGCCGCCTTCCATCTGGGCGGTGATGGCATCGGGATAAACAGCCGGGCCGCAGTCAACTACACAAATGACCTTATGCACCGAGACCGCACCGGTTTTTTGATTCACTGAGACCTCGGCCACATGTCCGGCAGTGGAGCCGAAACAGGATCGCAGGGCGATGCCACGGCTACGGCCGGCTGGCACCGCTCCGCCCCAGCCGGATTTTTCGGCCAAAAGCTGCAAAGTGCGGTAGGCGCGGGAGCCCTTGGGCAACAAGCTCATGCGAAAATCAACCGGATCCCTGCCGGCTGCTGCGGCCAGCTCGTCCATGAAGGTTTCCACTGCAAAGGGATTGAAGGTGTTGCCCACCGAGCGCCAGAAACCCACCGGGATGGGTAGGTCCACATTCACACACTCCACCAGCCGGTTGGGCAGCTCGTAATCCATGTTGTTAACGCCTTCTACAGAGGTGCTATCCACCCCATTTTTGACGAAATCGGGAAATACGCGGCTCATGATGGACGGGGTGGCAATCTTGTGAATCCAGGCGATCAGGTTGCCTGACGAATCCAGACCGGCCTGGATATGGCTTAAACTTGCGGGCCTGTAGAAATCGTGTCTAAAATCGTCCTCGCGGGTCCAGATCACCTTGACCGGGCGTTTCATCTTCATAGACAGGGAAACCGCATCGATCACTACGTTGACCTCGCTGCGACGCCCGAAACCACCGCCGCAATAGGTGGTCATGACCTCGATTTTCTCCGGCGGCAACCCGGTGATATTGGCGGCGGTCATCTGGGTCATGGTCTGCCCCTGGGTGGGGGCCCAGATCCGGACCCGGTCCTTTTCCACATGCGCCGTGCAGTTCATGGGCTCCAGCGTGGCATGGGCAATGTATGGGAATTTGTAATGCGCTTCCAGGGTTTTGGCCGCCTGGCCCAGGGCTTTTTTAGCATCCCCTTTGGCTTCAGCAATGGCCCCGCTTTTGGCCAGATACTCTTGGTACCATTTGTCCAGGCTCTCATCGTTCAGGTCGGGATGGGTACCGCCTGACCACTTGATATCCAGTGCATCGCGGCCTTGCAGGGCGGCATAGGTGGTCTTGGCGCAGACCGCCACTTTATCCCCCAAAGGCGCCACCGCCGATACTCCCGGTACGCCCCTGGCTGCTTTTTCATCAAAGGAAAGCGGTCTGGCGCCGTAAGCCGGCGGACGGGCCACCGCTGCTATAATCATTTTGGGGACTTTGAAATCGATGCCGAATTTCGTGCGGCCGGCAACCTTATCCGGTATGTCCAGCCGGGCCTTTTGGCTGCCGATAATGCGGTAGTCCTTAGCATTTTTGAGCGCTGGTTTTTGGGGGGCCGGTAAGGCAGCTGCCTTTTGGCACAGTTGGCCGAATCGCATGCTCCGTCCGTCAGTGTGCAGCACCTTACTGTTTTCAGCCCTGCATTCCACGCGCCTTGCGCCCCATTCCCGGGCGGCAGCCTCTATGAGCATCTCCCGGGCGGATGCCGCCACGTTCCTAAAAAGATCCCAGCGGTGGCGCAAACTGGTGCTGCCGCCGGTAAACTGCATTTTCCACATGGGATCCTTGAACGGATCCCCGGCCAGCGCCTGCTTGACCTGCACATGTTTCCAATCCGCGCCCAGTTCATCGGCTAAAATCATGGCGATACCGGTGTGAGTGCCCTGGCCTAGTTCGGTCTGGCCCACCCAGACGGTGACGATGTCATCGGTGGCAATCTCCAAAAAGGCATGCGGTTTAAAGGTCGCGGCATCCCCGGCCAGACTCAGGGAAACATTCACCAGGCCACCCGGGGCAGCGCAGGCGGCGATCATCAGGCCCGTGCTCTTGATAAATGTCCGGCGCGTCATTTCCTTTCTCATGAGACACCTCCTTTGGCCTTCATCTGTTTCGCCGCAATTTTCATGGCCTTCATCACCCTGGGATGGGTCCCGCAACGACAGATGACATCATCCATGGCTTCAGCCATCTTTTCCCCGGATGCATCGGGTTCGCGGGTTAATACGTCGGCGGCCTGCAGGATCATGCCCGGCTGGCAATAGCCGCACTGGGGAACCTGCTCGGCAATCCAGGCCTGCTTGAGCGGGTGGTCCTCGGGCATCCCCTCGATGGTCAGAATGTCGCTGCCCTGGACACTGTCTGCTGTGATGGTGCAGGATCTTACGGCTTCGCCATCGACCAGCACCGTGCAGGAACCACACTCTCCGATGCCGCAACCATACTTGACCCCGGTAAATCCCAGCTGATCCCGCAAAACCCACATGAGCGGCGTCTCCATCGAGGCATCGACTTTATACATTTTCCCGTTAACGTTTAATGAAAACATGCGTCCTCCCTTTGTTTGAGATAAGTTTTAGCTATACATCAATTCATTCCGAATTAAATTGGATCAAAAGCATCAATAGGATCAGCAGAAACATCCAGACGGCGATCGCAATGCGGGTCTGTTTTCTGGCGCGCTCAGCCTCCCACCAGCTGTTGGGTCGGATACCCTGAATCAGAAACATGACGACTGCAGAAATATTCAAACAGACAATATTGGTGGCCAGTATAAGAAAAGCGTTGATGCTCTCATAGAAATGACCGCCACCGAGTAAAAGGCCAAATACCATTAGCGGCGGCAACAAGGCGACCGCCACCATTACCCCAATCAAAGAGGTCGATACACCGGCCGTAAAAGACAGGGCGCCCGCAGCCCCGGATGCGGAGGCGAGCACGACGTCCGCATAACTGACATCTAATCGTGAAACGATTTGCGGATGATCAATATCAACGGTGGCAAACCATCCAATACAAACAGCAATAAGGAGGGCTAAGGCCGATCCGCTAATATTGGTTTGCAATGCTTTTTTTGCCAGCTTCGGGTCACCCAGCGTTGCCGCAAAAGCCATGCCCATATTGGGCCCCAGCAGCGGTGCCAGTACCATGGCCCCGATAATGATGGCCACATTGCCCCGTAAAAGACCGATGGCGGCCACACAGGACGCCAGAAAAACCATCAGAAAAAAGGTGCGACTGCCCGAAGCGATGCTCTTGATATCCTCATAGAGCTCCTCGCGGTATATCCGCTTGGAGCCTATTTTGGTGGGTATTTTGGTCTTGCTTTTGTTGGGGGTCTCATCATCCTTTAAGCGCGGAATAACGGCTTCCACCGCAACCACGATAATACGAAACCCTGCCATGTGACCATAGCGTTTTTCCAAAAAATCAAAAACCGGTTCGGCGGTTTCAGCCTCGAGTAGCAGTTTCAGTTCCCCACCGCCATCCCCACACGCGTAATAGGAATCAATAATATCAAATTGACCTGTAAGTTCTTCGAGCAGCGCGTCGCTTTTTTCAGGAAGAAAAATCTCTGCCAGTCGTAACGCCATTAAAAGGCCTCCATCACATCATCTGCCCTTACCACTCAAAAATACAGCAGGCCGTATGCCAAGTTGCAGTGTTAGAAACGCAACCAAGCGGTTTCAGAATTGTGCAACCTTTCACATATTATATTTTGCGCATTTCTTCAATCAATCAGGCGCCATATTAAATGAGGTCCCATTTTTTTTTACGTTTGTGTGGGAGGGATCATTTGAGGGGTCACATTTGAGGGGTCAATTTGAGGGGTCAAATCTTGAATTGTGAATAGTGATTGACATTCAGCTTAAATATTTGTTTATGACTTTCATCAAATATTTCTTGTTAATTGGCTTTATTATGTAATCTTTAACCCCGGCTTTGAAGGCATAGTCTTTATCGCCTTTCATCGCAAGGGAACTTACGGCTATAACGGGTATATCCTTTAATTCATCATCGTTTAATATCAGTTTAGTGGCTTCGACACCGTCCATACCTGGAAGCTGAATATCCAATAAAATCATATCCGGTTTGTGTTCATGAGCTAACTGGATACCGACTTCGGCATTTTCAGCTTCCATAACTGCAAAATTCTTCAGCTGAAGAATACTTTTTAAGAGCTTCATGTTTAACTCATCGTCTTCGATAATTAATATGGTTTTATTGTTCATTTGCCAAATTGCCGATATCGGTTATTATCCATATGGAATGGTAAAACAAAAAGTCGCTCCCTGGCCTTCACCTTTACTCTCTACCCATATTTCTCCCCCATGCGCTTCAACTGCCAACTTACAAAAGGCCAGGCCAAGGCCGGCGGTTCCTATTGAAACGCCTTGGTTTTTAAGGTTAACTTGCTCAAATTTATGGAAAATTTTCTGGTGATAAGCAGGATCCAAACCAATACCGGTATCCCTCACACTGACACACAGGTTGTTTTTGCTTTTTTCCAATCCAGATGTAACCTCAATCCGACCGCCTTTAGGGGTGTGCCGAATCCCGTTATCAACGAGGTTTGAAATAACTCTTCTTATTAAATGGCTATCGATTGAAATCGTTGAAATACCATTTGTATTGACGAAATTAATTGATATTTGTTTTTCTTCTGCCCTTTTTTGAAGCTGATTGAGGATACCATCTATCAGCGGCACCAAGTCGGTCATTTCTCTTTTAAGTTGTAGCTTCCTGTTTTCAAGTTTATTAATATCCAACAGCTGTTGGACCATCTCATTAAGATTTTGACAGCTTGAAAGGCAGTTATCTGCAGCGCTGATTTGAGTTTCGCTAAAGTTTTTCTTGTCCAATAAGAGCAATTCGATATTACCCGAGATGGCAAAGAGAGGATTTTTCAAATCATGCACAATCATATGCAATAGACCGTCTTTGAATTCTTCGAGCTCTTGCAGCCGAAAATTCTTTTTTTCAATTTCTTCATATCTTTCAATCAATTCATTATGATATTCTTTTATGCGGAGAAGCGATTTAACCCGTATTTTAAGCTCCGCTTTATCGACCGGCTTGGATAAAAAATCATCGGCTCCACAATCCAAAGCTTT
Source organism: Desulfobacterales bacterium (assembly GCA_050122255.1). GTDB lineage: Bacteria > Desulfobacterota > Desulfobacteria > Desulfobacterales > JAHEIW01 > JAHEIW01. The sequence continues at coordinate 3,237 of JASFJF010000135.1, read as the reverse complement.
AAGACGATGTTCTTTTTCACTTAATGCGGTTACCATCAGGACAGGAATTATCTTTGTATTCTTGTTTTGTTTGATCCTAATGCACGTTTCGAAACCGTCCATTTCTGGCATCATAACATCCAACAGAATAAGATCCGGGCGATTCGTCTCCAGCATTGAAAGCGCTTCCGAACCACTCAAAGCGCTAATTAAATTATAGTTTTCTGGTGCAAGAATAGCTTTGATCAGCCTGGCATTTACTTCTTCATCGTCAACGATAAGAATAGTTGGTGTGTTCATCGCTTCTCACTTTTTTATACGGGAATAATAAAGTAAAATGTGCTCCCGTTTCCTTCTCCCTGGCTTTCAGCCCAAATCTTGCCTTTGTGCATCTTAATCAGTTTTTTTGTTAAAGAAAGTCCAAGTCCTGTTCCAGCATAATTCCTCGCTAATGAATTTTCTATTTGCTCAAATCTATTAAAAACGCGGCTCAAATTATCTGGTTTTATACCAATACCCGTGTCAGAAACGCTCACCTTTAAATATCGACCATTCGCATCGGCAGTGGTTTGTTTTAGCTTTTGATCAGGTTCCAACATCTCGGCGACAACTGATACGGCTCCTTTATCAGGCGTGAATTTGACAGCATTGGATAAAAGATTATACATGACCTGCTTTATACTGCGCTCATCGAGGACAATCGTATCAGGAACGCTGCTATCAACGCTTTCTGTTATTTTTATTTGGTGTTTGAAAGCCTTTTCGTTGACCATTGTAAGACTGCCAGTAAGAAGTTCTCTGATATTGATCTCCGAGGGATCATATTTAAACTTTCCGGCTTCTACCTTAGAAAGATCCAAAATATCATTGATAAGAGAAAGCAGATGGGTGCTACTTTTCTTGACATCATTAAGGTATTCTTCTTGCGTCTTGTTTAACTCACCGAAATCTTTATCTAAAACCAGATCGGTAAATCCGATAATATGATTTAATGGCGTTCGAAGTTCATGGCTCATGTTTGCGACAAATGAGCTTTTTGCCTGACTGGCAACCTCGGCTTTTATTTTAGCTTCCTTCAATTGCTTTTCGACCGATTTTCTAATCTCAATTTCGTCCTTTAGCAATTTATTTGATGCTGACAATTGCTGAGTTCTTCTTTTTACCCGATCTTCTAAATCCATATTCGTTTGTTGTACTATCTGATCCAGTCGATATCGTTGAATAGCAAGTGCAAAAATATTCGCCATACGTCTGACAAACATAAGCTCTCGTTCAGCATAATGATCGGGTGAGTTTAAAATTCCAATTTGACCGGCAAAATCTTCCTCGACAATCACTGGAGCAAGAACATAGCGCTCAACAATATCTTTACCTAAGATCGATATCCACGAACTGTTTGTCTCATTTACATTATTTTTTAATAACGTCTTTTGCTTATGCATAATTTTGACCATAGACCCTTTATGAGCGTCCATAGCGATTTTTCTGTCATAGATATCTTCTTTATTATTATCATTTTTGGCTCTAATAACGTAATTCACAATATTTGATTCAGGATCCAAACATCCAGCATAACAATATTTGCTTTTCGTGACATTGCCCAATTGCTCCACAATAGAGGTTGATATTGACATGATATTATTGGGCAGGATGAGTTTATTGATCAGCGCAGCATTTGCCGCATTGATCTCAACTTCCCATAAAAGATCTTCTTCTAATAAATTGGATTCTCTTATCTCTTCCATAACTTAAATGCTCATCACAAATTTATTTAGCTTTTTTTAGCATCAAAATTTCCAACATGATCTTCAATGGCATCTAAAACCCTTGAAGGACTGAAAGGCTTCTCCAATAGAAGTGTGTCCCGCATATTATTTATCCATCGCATATGACCTTCTGACACACTGCAAGTTACCACAATTATTAAATATGGCTTATCATTGTTCGAATTATTGATTTTTTCGCACAATGCCCGGCCATCCAGCTCAGGCATTTTAATGTCCGTTATCACAATATCAGGATCGTACAAGTTTAATTTTTCAAGGCCTTCGGCGCCATTGACGGCTGTGATGACATCGTATCCTCTATTTTTTAATTTGAGCTCAAGCACACGCCTAATGTAGGCTTCATCGTCAACAATAAGGACTTTAATCATCTCTTTCAAAATAACACACCTTTCTAATTATTCTGTTCCTATTAACAAGGCATATTAGAATACGCTACCATTGTCTTGATCAAAGCACGTAATGAAAGCCATCAAAAATTTAGAAGTGGTTTCAAACCTCAGATTAGGTTCAAGGGCAAGGCGTCTTGCGCATTGGAAGCGGAGCGTACACGAAGTACGTAAGCATTACAATTCACAGGACAACGCAGCCATTGAAACTTAGATGGGTTTTGTAACCATTTCTGAAAATTAGGGCCCAGAATAGTCATCGGAGCGTAAAATTTCAAACAACTGTTTGTGATCCGGCAAAGGCTCTTTTTTGAAGCTGTTTTTTAATTTATCAAATTTTTCTTGTGTTTCCGGTTTGATAGTTTCAAGTGCATTGGTTACAATTTGCGGCGTTATCAAAACGACAATTTCAGTTTTGTCGATACCACGCGAGTTTCGGCCAAAGAGCACATTTAATCCAGGGATGCTACCCAGTACTGGAACAGCGTCTGTGGTTTTCAGCTTGGTATCCTGAATAAGACCGCCGATAAAGACCGTCTCACCATTCTTTACCAGAAGGGATGTATTCACCAAAGCCGTGTTGGTAACCGGGATTCCCTCTTCTAATTCAGCCGATGTGATGCTGGGTTCCACCTTAAGCAATATGGTTTCTTTGTCGTCAATATAAGCGGTTAAATCTAACACGATCCCGGTATCGATGAATTCAATGGTCTCTTGAGAAACACCGTCGTTTACAGTCGTTACCCTGTAGCCTTGCTGACCGCCAATCTGTACTCTGGCGGATTTACCATGAATAGATAAGACTCTGGGTGTCGACAGCCCGTTGACAGAGGTTTTGGTCTTAAGGGCGTCCAAAGCCATGGCGAATTGGCTTGATGTTCCGATACCGGTAATGTAGTTACCAAATATACCGCTACCCACATCAGGAACCGGTGATACGACCGGGTTCGTTTCAGTGCGATTCACAGCGTTGCTGAAACTCGATGTGGCGACCCTGGCATCACCCAATATCTTGTCCCACTCAACCCCCAAAGACATGTCATCGGTTAACCTAATTTCTAAGTTTTTAGCTTCTATCATCACCT
>JASFJF010000134.1:0-9301 GCA_050122255.1 Desulfobacterales bacterium | reverse complement strand
GCGATAAAATCGGGTACCATAATGCCGCCGGCAGTATCGTTCTCATAGCGCAGCAGATCTTCGACTTCGTCTGACTCATCCTTTTTCATTTTTTCCAGGATGGCGTCCGCTTTTTCTTCAGGTAAGCGCTCCAGTAGATCGGCCACATCATCGTTGGGCATCTGCTCAAAGACTTCAACGAGGTCATCTAGTTGAATTCCTTCAACCAGATCTAAGAAAGTATCGACGTCCAGTTCACTGAATAAGATCCCCTTTTGCTCGACATCGGAGATGAGACTGAATAGCTCGAGCTGCTGGGATACCGATAGCGAGCGGAAAACAACCGACAGGTCGGCCGCATGTGTCTTGGCGACAATATTGCTGAGGTGCGATGTCGCCTTGCGCCTCAATAGGCGTTTAATAGTGTCCAATAATATTTTGACGCGATCGGTTTGCATTTTCTAAGACGACATTATTTTCCAAAAAGGTGTCATGGAATCTGAAGGTTGACGACTTCGCCTTCCTTGCCGGCAATTTTTATGGGTTTGCCGTTTAGTTTCAATTCTAACCCGGTAGCATTGCCAATCAGCAGATTATAGCCCCTTGTTGCTTCTTCTTCGAGCTGCTCTCCGGAGCGCAAATTGTACTCCTTGGGTTCTCGATTGTCTACAATGATTTTCATCCATGTGTCTTCAAGAACGCTTATTTGCAGCACCAATTTTAAGGACGTTTCAGGTGGTGTTCCTGTCTTTGTATCTGATGGTTTGCGATCGGTGCTCTGCTTTTCAGCCGAAGTTTTGACAGCTCCTGACGGTACCGCGGTTTCATCGAGCAGGTTATGATGTTGAAAATAAGAAATGCCATATAAAGACAACGCAATCAATCCCGCAACGGCGATAATCGACAAAATCAGGTTACGCCAGGGAGCAACCGTTGAGCTGGGCGAATAGCTTTGGACGTCATCCAGCCGGCTTTTCATATTGAGCCGGCCTTTATAAAGCCTGACGGCTTCATCCCCATCGGCGCCAATGGCCTGAGCAAAAGAACGTAAAAACCCCTTTACAAATACTGGATCCGGAAGTGATTCAACATCTTCTTTTTCAATTGCTGTCAAATTGCTCATCGCGATGCGGGTCTCTTCGGCTACTGCCTCCAGTGTAATACTTTTTTTGAGCCTTATCGACTGCAGATAATATCCAAAGGAAAAAGATTCTTTTTCAGGTTTCATATTATTCGCGTTTTGTGTTTCAGGGATCGGGTTGCAACTGAACATCCAATGGTTGGCGAGCGCTATTGTATAATTTTGATGTGCGATCGCTCGCGCAGACCCGTCAACCAGGAATTATAGCGATTGTTAATTGCTTCATTGTACAAGATATCCTGGATTTCATTTTTTGCTTCAGCTATGGCTTTGGGATCAGTCTTGAGGATTTCTTCGACATAGATAATTTGATAACCGCTGCTGGAGCTTAAAATGGAACTGTATTCACCCGCTGACATAAATCTGACAACACCCTGTAACTCGGCAGACAGTTCGTCCAGTTGATATAACCCCAGGTCTGCTCCTTGTGGTGTCCCCGCATCGTTGAGGTTTTCACTGACGATAGATTTAAATGAGCGCCCCTGCTTTAATTGGGCCAACACCCTTTCCATTTTTTCAGATGCCATCTGTTTTTCAGCTTCATCGGCATACCGGGAAAAACGGCTGGTTATATTCCAGATATGATATTTTGTTTTACCGGCATATTTTTCTTGGTGCGCATTGTAGTATTCTTCGATTTCTTCATTGGTCACGACAATTTTAGACCTAATTTCACGATTGACCAGGTTTCTTCTCAACAGTTGCTGCTTTAAGTTTTCTCGGTACTCCTCCATCGTTAAACCCTGTTCGGACAATCCTGCTCTTAAATCTTCATCAGTATAGGATCGCGTTTCTTTAATCTGCTCTATGGCCATATCAATCTCTTTGTCGCTGACATTGACATTATTTTTTTTGATTTGTTGATCCGTCAATTTTTGGTCGATGAGCTTATTGAGCAGGTCACTGCGCACTTTAAAGAGCGTTTCACGCGTTTTGTCGGCATCGTAACCGAGCGCTTTGATATTCTCCTCATACGGTTTCAATTCCATGTTAAGGTCATAAAGCGTTATGATTTCATCATTAACAACCGCTACAATGCGATCGACGACAACGGAAGAATCTGCTTGAACGTCAGCTGCCAGTAACCCGCTATTCGGGGACAGCAAGCACAATAGACTTAAGAATAAATTCAATTTTGTCGGTAGCCGCTGCATGTTTATCAGGCCATAATTGTCAGTTTGTTTCGGATAACACCGTAATTGAGCGTTAGATACATTTTGAGTTTAAGCATTCAAAATTTCACTCAGGCTTTTGAGTCAAATCTACAACTTCCGGTTCCTGATCCGGGTGGTATTGAGAATCACTGATTTTTTCCCACTGGACACTGTCGATCTCAATGCTGTAATTTTTCTTAAGGTTATTTATCCAAACCTTGTAAGCTTTCTCCGCTTTTTCTCGACGCAAATATTTTATGATCATCTCATTGATGTCATCTTTTGAACCTGCAATTTCAGATTCCTTAGCGCGCGTTTTTATGTTGCGTTCATAATAATCAGCAATATCTTCAGGTGAAATAACAACTTTATCCTTAAGCTCGTTATCGACCACTTTTTGCATCAGCATTCTATTTTTTAAACGGGCCTCCCAGAGCTCATATGAAACAGCCGTTTTGAGCAACGTTTTTTCGAATGTATCTTCAGGATAATCGCTTTTGATGTCGTCTATGGCCTTATTGATCTCTTCATCCGAAATTGAAAGTCCCAGCTCTTCAGCCCTTTCAAGAATAATCATCTCCACGGTCAGCTGGTTTAAAAGACGTCGTTGCGCATCTCTCATATCCTCAGGATGATCCTTTAAGTCCTGAGGATGGACTGATTGGATAAATTCAAATGCCTCATTGAACTCGAACACCGTAAGCACTCTATCACGAACACGAATTAAGGGTTCATTGCCGGAGCTTGAATCTGAATCCGTGCAACCCGTACAAGCACATAGCCAACAAAGTGTCAGGATTGAAAAACCTGTTAAAGAAAAAAGTCTATTCATTCATCAATTCTTTGCAATAAAGTAAGTTAAACTTTAATTTTTAACACGCCGTACCACTTCTTTCAATATATTTTTGGCATGAGTTGTGTAACTCGTACCTGGATCATTCGCCAATGTTACTATTAAATTTTGACCGGGCGTCATTTCAAAGCGTTTAGGCGCCGATTGGATCAATTCCACCAGTCCCTGAGTATTTCTCAAGTGCACTGCAGAAAATTGAAGATGCATCTGGCGTTGCGACAGGTCCAGTTTGGCAACAGCGGCCTTTTTTGAAAGAATTTTCAAAAAGATCTTGAAAAGAAGATTATTGGCTTCCATCGGTAGTTTCCCGTAACGATCGATCAGTTCATTTTTAAAATCGGTCAAATCCTGCAGTTCGCTCGATCGGGCCAGCCGACGATAAGCCGCCATTCGTTGATCGATATCGGGTATATAGGATTCAGGTAAAAAGGCGGACAAATTAACATTGATTTCGGGATCCAGTGGCTCAATGGGCGTCTGGCCTTTTAATTCAGCAATAGCCGTTTCCATCAGCTTTAAGAACATATCGTAACCCACTGCCGCAATATGCCCGGATTGAGAAGCGCCAAGGATGGTGCCACCGCCGCGAATTTTCAGATCGTTCATCGCGATTTGAAAACCAGAACCCAGGTCGCTGTGTTCCATGAGGACCTTGAGCCGTTTGCGGGCATCTGAAGTCAATATGCTTTCGGGTGGGATAATCAAAACGGCATAGGCCTGCTCATCGGAGCGGCCAACGCGACCGCGCAACTGATATATTTGCGCCAGTCCGAAACGATCGGCCCGGTTGACGATGATGGTGTTGGCCGAAGATACATCAAGGCCGGACTCAATGATGGTCGTGCAAACCAGCATATCAAATTCCTTATTGAAGAATCGGTACATAACCTGCTCAAGCTCATTTTCACCCATACGACCGTGCGCGATATCCAGCCTGGTCTCCGGTACTAATTGCTGCAATTTGCGCGCCATTTTCCGGATGCTTTGTATATGATTATGGACAAAGAAAATCTGGCCATTGCGCTGAAATTCTCGTCGAATGGCCTCTTTGATGAGTTCTTCGTCAAATTCGGAAACGGTGGTGATGATCGATTGCCGGAATTCAGGAGGTGTGGAAATGACACTGATATCACGGATACCCATCAGTGACATATGCAAAGTTCGGGGAATCGGAGTGGCCGTGAGCGCCAGCACGTCAACATTGTGCTTTAATTTTTTCAGTTTTTCTTTATGGCGGACACCAAAACGTTGCTCCTCATCCAAAACAAGCAATCCCAGATCTTTAAAAGCGATATCTTTTTGCAGCAAGCGGTGGGTGCCGATCACAATGTCCAGTTTGCCGTCCTTTAAATCGGTTAAGATCTGCTTCTGTTCACTCACCGGGCGAAATCGGCTCAGGCAGGCAATATTGATCGGGTAGCGCTCATAGCGTTTGCAAAAGGTAACATAATGCTGTTCAGCCAGTATCGTGGTCGGAACCAGTACCGCAACCTGCTTGCCGTTATAGGTCGCCAAAAAGGATGCCCGCAGGGCCACTTCTGTTTTTCCATAGCCGACATCCCCGCATACCAAGCGATCCATCGGCGTGGACCGATACATATCCTCAAGTACGCTTTCAATTGCGTTGACCTGATCGGCCGTTTCTTCATATTCAAAGCCGGCTTCAAAATCACGAAAATAATTATCAACCGGACTAAATGCGAACCCATTCTCGATTTTTCGGGTTGCGTACAACTTAAGAAGCTCACCGGCTATTTTTTCAGCAGAGCGTTTAACCCGCGCTTTGATTCGCTTCCAGGAACTACCGCCCATTTTATCGATGACCGGTTCAACGCCTTCTACCCCCATGTACTGCTGAATATTGTTCATGCGGTCAACGGGCAGATATAGTTTATCCCCTCCCTTATAAACCAATTCAAGAAAATCATTGGCGAGTCCATCAATTTGCAGCTTGACCAGGCCCGCATAGCGTCCGATACCATGCTCAACGTGAACAATCAGGTCACCTTTTTTTAATTCTTGCAGATCGAGTAATTCCGATGGATGCCTGGGGCGCAACGGCTTTTTACGGTGCGTTCTTAAGCCAAAAATTTCCGCTTCTGTGATGAGCGCCAAAGATTCAGCCGGCCAGACAAATCCTGCAGAGACTTGCCCCAGGCACAGCCATACAGTCCCCGGCTCAATCTTCACATTCTCAAATGAATGGGCAGTTTTGAATTGAAAACCATAGGGTATCAGCAGCGATTTTAATCTTTGCGCCTGCGTGTCTGTCCGGCACACCAGAACCAGGGTCAGCTCTTTTCGTCGGTTAGCGCTTAGCCAGTCAGCCAACGGTTTAAGGAGGTTTTCTTTTTCGCTATAATTTTTCAGCTGTAAGCGAATGTCGCTGTTGTCCTCGGCAACCGCTCTGTAACGCAGATGCCCTGCCTCATTTGACAGGTGACTCGAATGAACCTCCAGCGTTCTGAAAACGAGCGGTTTGCGTTGCGTGATCAAGGCTTGCATTTGAGATCCGCTCAAATACAAGCTTGCCGGTTCTGCGCACAGGTTTTTTGCGAGAAAAGCGGATTCGTAATTCTTGGCAATATGATTTTCCTGTGCCTTGACGGCCTTTGTCAGATCTTCATTTGAGGTGGACATCACAAGTGTATCGTCCGGCAGAAAATCAAAAACGGTGTCCAATTCAGCATAAACCAGTGAAATCAGATTTTCGACTCCCGCAAACCGGCGCCCGTCTTTAATCGAATCGACAATGGTTCTAATCTCGGTCGGCGGGATCTCAAGTTCTGCTGCCCGAGATCGAATGCGGTTGATCGTATGCGGCAGGAGGGCTTTGTGCAAAATCATCTCCCGGGCCGGAAGAATGACCGCTTCAGGTATGGATTGAATGGTGCGCTGGCTGGCCGCAGAGAAAAACCGGATAGACTCGGCAACATCTCCAAAAAACTCAATCCGCATTGGATCGCGATAAAGCGGGCAATAGATGTCGAGAATTCCGCCACGTACACTGTAGTCTCCCGGCTCCTCAACGATAGCCGCATGGAGATACCCACCAGCAAGGAGTTTTTCGATGAGACGATCCCGGTCAATTTCTTCACCGGCCATCAAAAATTCAGCATAATTGATGATCTCTTGCTTGGGAACAACCCTTTGCAGCAGCGTCTCAGCGGCAGCGACGGCAATCGGGGGCGTTGGCGATTCCAGCAATTGATACAAGGCCCGAATTCGGCGCGCAGCGGTTTCATTATGGTATGCCATTAACTTAAATGGTAAGATGTTGTAAGAAGGAAATAAAAATAGCGGCACATCACGGGTTCGATTGAAAAAGCGCAGATCCGCCAATAGCGTTTCGGCCGCCTTGATTGACGCTGCCACGACAAAAATCGGGATATGAAGCTGCTCGTATATTCTTGCAATTAGCAGTGCCCTGTCGGCTCCATTCAAGCCGAAACATTCGATTTGGCCGGCCCGGCAAGAGATCTGGTCTGCGAGGGCTTCAAGTGAATTTATTGCTTGATTTTGAATCATAAACACAGTAATGAGTCAACGAACTCCCGCGGGGCGGGCGGCCGCAGGCAGGGTATCAATTGAAAAGCCGGAAAAAAAATTAATTGCTTAAGCCTGCAGTACACAAATCTCAATAACACACGAGCCACCGTAGCTCAGCTGGTAGAGCAGGGCATTCGTAATGCTCAGGTCTGCGGTTCAACTCCGCACGGTGGCTCCAGAAGACAGACTGGGTTTCCCGGCACAACTATGGGGAACCCTTTTATTATTGCAGGACCACTTAAAATTCATGCGGTTGGCGGACATCTGCAACCAGGGCAAATACCGCTATGAAGGGTCGTGTTCCCCGATCACGAAACAGCACGATCAATGGTCGTGAAAAGAAACAATTGAATGCAAGCAGCTTCGGCGGACAACCCTCATAAAGGCAATCATCTGGATAAACTATCGAATGAATGCATTTGCCAAAATGGTTTCAAAAAAATTGAATCTGATTCAAACTTTGTAAGAATAAGGCACTTACGCTAGTTTTTGAATCATCATTATTTAATTAATTCGAATCTTGACATATGATTTCGCTGCGTATAAGCTGGCAACTGAATTTAACACAAGTCGGCGAGTTTCTTGTGCAAGGCATTTTAAACGTGTCAAAATGTTATGATAGCTGAAAAAACGAAAATCGCCAAATAAAATCAGCAGAATATTCAACAAAAAATTTGTCTGAACGGTAGAGCGGAGATTTCTAAATGAACGATACTGACGATGCGCAGATTAAAGCTGAAATAGACGGAATTATGAAGGGTGTCAAAGATATTATGAGAAAAATTGATGCCGTAACACCAGAGGAAGAACCTGACCCGGCCGATGATCAGGGCGAAAATCAGGATTCGTCAAATACGAGTCCTGCTCAAAATCGATAGAGGCAGGAAACTGCACGCTGCAATTCGAACGCATGGCATGGCCGCTCAGTTAAAAATGTAAGCCAAACGGAACCGGACACCATTAGGAGGCATCTATGGCATTAACCAAGAGCGATATCGTTGCCGCAATTCATGAGCTTGGTTTTACAAAGAAAAAATCCGTCGATATCATTGAAACTCTGCTTGAAATTATTAAAAGCTCATTGGAAAAAAATGAAGACGTACTAATTTCGGGTTTTGGTAAATTTTGTGTCAAAGACAAAAATAAACGCCGCGGCCGTAATCCGGCAACCGGCCAAGACCTGATCCTTCGAGAACGACGCGTCGTCACATTTAAGTGCTCGGGAAAACTAAGAAAAAAAATTAATGGAATTTTCTAACGCCTCGGAATCCTAATCTGCAATAAAACCAATTCAAAAGAGTAATTTTAACCTGCCCACAACACCTTCACGGCAGCCACCAAAATCGTTACGGCCATGGAAACGGTTTTATATATATGACACGCCATCATAAGGCCGGGCACAGATTATTTTCATCGGTTTATTTTTTTTGTAACGTGTGCTAATCAGGTCAGATCAATTACCGATCCGAATCATTTCGCTAGCCTGGTCGCCGATCGTAGCAAAATTTGCACTGACACAGCCACATTCGGACGGAACATAAAAGGAGGCTTTGAATGCGCGCAATCATCTCCGGGGTCGGGCACTACGTACCGGATAAAATACTGTCCAATAACGACCTGGAAAAAATGGTCGATACCAACGATGAATGGATTACCACCCGCACCGGAATAAAAGAACGCCGGATACTGGATAAAGAAAAGGGCAGCTCGTACATGGCCACCAAAGCCGCACAGCTTATCCTTGAAGAAACCAATACCTCCCCAGAAGAACTGGACTTGATTTTATTCGCCACGGTAACACCGGATATGCCGGTACCTTCAGCGGTTTCATTTGTTCAACGCAAATTGGGGGCCACTAATAGCTGGGGTTATGATATCAATGGCGGCTGTACCGGGTTTATGTGTGCGTTAACGACCGGAGCCCAGTTCATCGAAAGTGGCCGCCACAAAAAAGTGTTGGTCATCGGAGCTGATAAAATGAGTGCGATTACCAATTACGAAGATCGAACAACCTGCGTCCTGTTTGGAGATGCAGCCGGTGCCGTACTCCTGGAACCATGTGATAGAGACGATCTGGGAATCAAGGATTTTATCCTGCATCTGGACGGCACTGGAGCCGAATCTCTGATGATCGCCGGAGGCGGCAGTGTCCATCCGACCTCACAGGAAACGCTTGACAAAAAAATGCATTATATCTGGCAGGACGGCAAAACCGTGTTCAAGCATGCCGTTGTCGGCATGGCAGATGTATCGGTTAAAATCGTTGAAAGAAACAATCTAGTTGATAACGATATTCGATTTTTTATACCCCACCAAGCCAATTTCCGAATTATCGATGCCGCCGCCAAAAAAATGGGACTCAACCCCGATCGGGTTGTGGTCAACATCAACAAATACGGCAACACCACTGCTGCAACCATCCCCCTCGCAATGTCTGAAATCTATCGGGCGAATAAATTGCATAAAGGGGATTGGATCATTCTGGCAGCCTTTGGAGCTGGATTTACCTGGGGCAGTGTATTGTTGCGCTGGGCGCTCGATTCGTCGGCTGAGCCGGTTCGTCGATTATAAAAAGAAGCCATAGATTTTGTTCGAAAGCAAGGTGTCGATTTGCTTCAAAAGCGG
>JASFJF010000133.1:0-9343 GCA_050122255.1 Desulfobacterales bacterium | reverse complement strand
CGAAAAACAACGTAAAAGCAAAAATCGCAGCCAATAACACCGATCCTGCCAAAACAATTTTTTTGATTTTCATATCCAACCTCCTTAATCGCTGTGTGTCGAATTTTATTGATGATTCAGTTCGCTTTTATCACCTCCTTTTTTACTGAATACAAGCTTAAGGCTTCTTCAATGGGACCGGATATTTCAAAAAATCGAATGTTTTTTGCTTCATATGAAGAGAAATGTAGAACCTAATTTTCATACAGTAATTAAAGATCGTTTATTTCATATCAGGACTCGTTCTGTCAACCGGGAAGTCCGGTATGCCTCGATAAAAACGCGGTTGCCAATTTTTACCATTGGACTACAACCGACGACGGCATCAAAGGGCGCAGCCGGGTAATTTTCACGTCTTAAGATTTCCACTGGGTATCCTGTACGCAGAGAATGCCGCGCCCCACCCGGGCCGGGCCAAAACAGCCATTGCATGAAATGCAGGTGGCTTTTCGCAAATTAACGGATTGCCAGCGTTTGATCAGCATCGGCTCACGAATAAAGGGTCGGCCCCTGGTCAATTCGACGATTCGTTCAATAAGATCAGGTGTACAGGCACCTTGAAATTCAAAGCGTCTTTCAGAAAGTGATATGACCGGCTCTCATCTATGAAATTATTTCTAAGACGGCACACGGGCGTGCGGATCAGAAATTATTCTATAATTGCAGGTCCAAATCAAACCACGGGATGCAGCTGTCTAGCCAGAGCCACCGGCGATTGCTATATGTCAACTGTTCATCGAGCAGTTCGACCCGTTCATCAGGATTTTATACCTCGGTCGGCAGGCTCGCGGCTTTTCGGAGCAGGCGGCCGGGAGTGGAAAGCTCTCAGGTGTCCAACCGATCGGCCATCTCCCGTTTTAATCGCCGATTTGAAATTTTCAGGTTCAATTACGGCCGCGATCATAAACATGAGTTCATCGCCGGCTAACTTGGCGTGACACACGGGAACCGTTGTGGGAAGCAGCGGCCGTGTTTTGGGATCGTTCGTGAAACACGGTTCGCAAAGAATTCAGTGCTCACTCCCAATTTTGCGCCGCGTATCAGGGTTTTCATTGCATTGGCAATGGAGGCAGACAGTCCCTCGGAAAAACCCGTCCGGGGTTTCAGTTTTTCATCTTGAATTGACGGTCCATATTATCCAGCATGGTCGCCATCAATTCATAGGTTTTCGGAATCTGTTCGGTTTGAGCCAGCACTTTTTCTTTACCGGCCACATATGGTCCTATTTCCCATTCATGACTCCATTCCCGGGCAAAATATTTCACCAGCGCTAATGGATATTCCGGATGAAACTGAATGCCGGCAACCGGCCGCTCTGGATGTATATAGGCCTGATTGGCGGTGGCTTCACTGTAGGCCAAGCGGGTGCAATCCGGGGGCAGGGAAAAGTGATCCGAGTGCCAGTGAAACGTTGTAAATTGTTGCGGTATATCGTGAAACAGATAAGATTTTTGACCTTCAGGTGTCAGGGAGACCTCGTACCAGCCGATTTCTTTTTGGGGATTTGGAAAAACTTCTGCACCCAGTGCTTCTGCCAGAAGCTGGGCGCCAAAACAGACACCCAGAATGATTTTATTGTGCTCGAGGGCTTTGGCGATAAACTTTTTTTCAGGCGACAGCCATGCATGCACGTCTTCTTCCCAGGCATGCGGAGAGCCGCCCATAACCATCAGCCAGTCAAATTCTTCCAGGGCGGGCAATTCTTCATTATTGCATAAGTAACTGTGGGCCACGGGATATCCTTTTTGATGGGCCCATTGGGTGATGTTGGTGTGAGATAGGTCAATCGGATCATGTTCTAAGAGGTGCAGTCTCATGTTACATTTTCCACAACTATGTCTATGGATTTTATGTCGATCCCGCTAAAGCAAGAATTATACATTCCGTATTGTATCAATTATATCCGAATATCGTATTTCGTGCTTCGTATTTCGAAATTGACTTACGAGATATAAAGTTAAAGAAACAAAAAAGCCCCGGCTTGGTTCAGAAAGCGCCCGTCTAACCCCTGTGCACCAGATAAGAGCCGATAATCGCTTCGGCTTCGATTTCAACCAAATGGGCGGGGCGCGCCAGGGCGCTGACCTCAGCTAAAATCGTTACCGGCTTGATTTCCTTAAAAACTTCCGAGTAGGCCTGCATATATTCCTGGGCCCGGGTGATATCGGTGACATAAATACGAACGCGGTAAACTTGCGATAGCTTGGCTCCAGCTTTTTGCAGCGCCCGGTGGATTTTCTGCAGCACGATTTTGGTTTGCAGATAGGCATTCCCTTCGGCTTCAACTTCCCCCTGCGGTGTCGTAGTCGTCGTGCCGCCAACAAATACGAAATTGCCGACTTTAACGGCGCGGCTGTATCCGATTTTATCTTCTAGGGGCGCACCGGACGAATAATTTTTCCTTATCATCAACTCCATGTGTCAACTCCAAACTTTTACATTTTTTTAACATCAATTCTCCCAATGACAACTATGGGTTGGCTTCATCAGATACGATGCCGATGCGGTAGCGGAAATCATCGGTCAGCACACAGCGTCTGATCAAGGTGTAGACGCGCGGGCGCACAAGCCCTTCGCCACCGGTGGCGATGTGCAGCGATTTGAATCCCTCGCCTTCAACACCCAGCCCGCCGATGGACGAGGCGTTTTTAACAAACTGGGAGGCATCGGCAATACTGGACATGTAGGCCAGATTGTTCAGGCTGTTGGAATGAAAGACGATGGTATGCCGCAGCCCCTGTTCGGCGGCCACGCCCATTGTCATGGCCTCTTTTGCATCCCGGCAGCGAACAAACGGCAGGATCGGCATGATTTGTTCGGTCCAGATCAGAGGATGTTCTTTGTCGGTCTCCAGGATGGCTATTTTGGTTTCCGGCGCGATATCCAGCCCGATGGCACGCTTTAAAATGACGTGGGGGGGCTTGCCGATGTGGTCCATGTTGATCTTGCCGGGCGTGCGCCCGGATCGAATTTCTATGAAAATTTCTTTGACGAGAGCCTCGCCCTGGGCTTTGCTGAGTTCAAAAGCGCCGTATTCGATTAAAAATGCCTTGAGCTTGTCGGCAACGGAATCAACCACAAAGATTTCTTTCTCACTGGAGCAAGGCGTGCAATGGCTGAATGCGGCCCCTCTGATGATGCATTGGGCGGCATGATTCAGATCGGCGGTTTCATCAACCACCACCGGCGGATTGCCCGGGCCGCCGGCGATGACACGCTTGCCGGTTTTGGTGGCAAACTCAACCACACGGTGTCCGCCGGTAACGGAAATCAGATCAATTTGCGGGTGGGTCATCAGGTACTGTGCAGTCGGGATGTCCGGCTCGGCGACCGTAGTCATGCAATTGGAAGGACCCCCCGCTGCAACGATGGCCGCGTTGATATCATTGATAACGCGGGCGGAAACGATTTTGGTTTTTGGATGCGGATTGTGCACGACAGTGTTTCCGCCGGCCAACATCATGATGCCGTTATGAATTATGCCCGGAGCTGCGTTGGTGATTGCATTAATCGAGGCGATGACGCCCACCGGAAGGCGTTCGTTAATGGTCACGCCGCGATCACCCATGAAAACTTCAGAGGCGATATCTTCCATTCCCGGAACACCGCAGGCGGTCTCGATTTTTAATACGGTTCCGTCGACCGCTCCCAAATCGGTTTCTTCCAGTTCCATGCGGCCATATTCTTCCCGATGGGCCCAGCCCAGATCCCGCAGGGTCTGAATCAGTTTTTCTCGGTTGGAAAGCGGCAGGCGCACGAATTCTTGCTGCGCTACGATGGCCGCCTGGATGGCATCCTCCATTTTTTGAAAAACGCCGCCGGATCCGCTCGAGACAGGATTGTTCGTAGAATTACTTTGGCTGGCAGAAGATATACCTTCCATAACCTTTTCGACGATGAGTTCAACCTGTTTTCGATCGATTGTCATAGCCTTTCCATCGAGATTTTTCGTTGATCGCTTGTCGATGTCCGCTTAACAAGCTATTGCTTCATAAACCTAAAATTGCTTTACGATCTTATAGACCGTAGCGGAAACGAAAATCATCCGCCAATACACACCGTCGGATGAGGGTGAACATTCGGGGACGGGTTTGACCCTCACCATTTGTGGCGATGTGAAACGACGTATATCCCTCTGCGGCAACCCCCACACTGGCCAAGCCGCAGGATCCATTTTTTACAAAAGCGGCACATTTGGCTTTGGCCGCCATTTTTTGGATGTTTTGCATGTTGTTGGAGTGAATTGCCATGGTGTGCCCATTGCCCTGTTCGGCGGCAACTGCTCTGTCAATGGCTTCATCGACAGCGGCACAACGGATAAACGGTAAAACGGGCATGATCTGTTCGGTCCAGACCAGAGGATGATAGGCATCGGTCTCTAAAATGATAACCTGGGTTTCGGGGCCGACGTTCACACCGATGCTCTGCAAGATGAAACTGGGCGGTTTACCGATGTAATCCATATTGATAACGCCGGGTTCACCGGGGCCTTTTAATTCCTTAAAAATATGCTTGAGTAGTTCTTCTCCCTGAGCCGCATCTATTTCATAGGCCCCGCGTTGTTTCAATTTTTGCTTGAATTGATCGGCAACCGATTCAACCACAAAGATTTCTTTTTCGCTGGCACAGGCCATGCAATTTGAAAAGCCGGCCCCTTCGACAATGCATGCAGCAGCTCGATCCAGATCGGCAGTGTCATCCACCACCACCGGTGGGTTTCCGGGGCCTCCAGCGATAAGTCGTTTGCCGGTCTGCGTGGCAAAAGCCACCACACCGTGGCCGCCGGTGACGGCAATCAATTTGATCATAGGATGCGTCATCAGCGCCTGGGCCGATGGCACCGTGGGTTCTTCAAGACAGCAGACGCAATTGGCGGGGCCGCCGGCTGTAACAATTGCCTGATTCAAATCCCGGATAACGCGTGCTGAAACCTTGCGGGTTTTCGGATGCGGATTATTAACGACCGTGTTGCCACCGGCCAACATCATAATAGCATTGAACAGGATTGTCGGAGCGCCATTTGTGACCGGATTAACAGAGGCAATTACGCCCACCGGTATGCGCTCGATGACGGTAACACCTCTGTCTCCGCTGAAAACCTCCGGTTGCAAATCTTCCATCCCCATAACCAGGCAGGCCGCTTGATTTTTTTTGACATTATCTTCGCTTTTTCCGAGACCGGTTTCTTCGAATTCCATACGGCCATAAGCCCCGGCATTGGTGGTGCCGACATCCCGTATGGCGTGAATGATTTGCTCGCGGGCTTTTAAGGGCAGTGATAATAGCTGTTTTTGAGCATTCGCAGCAGCCTCAATAGCATCTTCGATTTCATGAAAAACGCCATCGGATACAATGCTGGATGATTCGGGAGAATGGTCGGGTTCGGAGAATCCGATGCCTTCCTTTTGCAAGCGGTTGATGACCGTCTCTACAATTTGTTCGATTCCGCGCTCATCCAGTTTCATGAATCATCTCCAGCCTTTTTGCAAGTTGCTGCGCCCCGGCCTAAAGGGATGCTTTGGCATGCAGGCAATATTTATGGGCATAGCGTCAGTATGTCTTTCATGAACTTTTAGTATCCATCGGGTAAAAGGCACTCAGATACGACATATGATCCTGTTCCGGCGCGCGCTCATCCATCCCATCGTCAGTGTAAAATTCATTGCCGACCTTAACGCCTTCGTCAAATTTAGCCAGATAATTGACGGCTTTGCTTTCATCCAGGAAAGTGATTTCATGGATAAGGGCACTGAGGTAGGCGATCACATGCGCAAAAGGGTCGATAAAGGAAATCGATTCCAGGTCGATGATGATAAACTGGTCAGCCAGCGTGATGATGGGAGATTTTGGCGTATCGCTGAGCCCGACTATTTTAACTTTGTATTTTTTGGCGAGCTGTATCAATTCGATTGTTTTGCTGGGATACCGAGGGAAAGCAACAACAAACATGACATCGGATTTGCCGTTGCGGACGATCAAATCCTTAATCTCCCATGAAAGCGAGGTATCCAGATAAACGTCGTTGCGTATTTTTTTTAGAAGGTAACCGAAATAATATGCCAGGATGGCCGATGCGCGATAGCCGACAACATAAACATTTTTAGCCCTGAAAATGGTTTTGGCAATTTTTTTGAGATCTTCGGCGCTGATGGCATTGCGTAAATTTTCAATGTTTTTTATGGCATTTTGACAGTATTTATCCAGGGTGTTTTGTTCGTCAATATGCTGGCTGGCTTTTTGCAGTCGTTCCACGGCGGTTAATTCAATGTGCAAGAGGCCTTTCATGTACTGAACAAAATCCATGTATCCCGAAAACCCCAGGTCGTTGACAAAACGGATAATCGTCGGTTCACTGACACCACATTCCTGAGCGATTTCTTTTGCCGTCATTAAGAAAATCTTTTTATGATCTTTTAAAATCAAATCGGCAACGCGCCGTTTTTTGGGCGAAAGCTCGGGGTAGACTTTAATGATTTTTTCAAAAAGATCTTTTCTGGCTGATTGCACTTGTCAAAAGTCCTTTCCCGGTAGCGCATGCAGGCAGCCCTCGGCGGCCTCTTTGGCAGCCTGGACCTCGGAGGTCGTACCGGCCAGGTAAACGCGACCCGAAGCCCCAAAAACCGTCACGTGAATCAGCTTGATATCAGCGGCTTTTTCGGCTTCATTGGCGGCATAACCAGCATAACCGGCAGGCACACATTCAAGGATGTACAGGGTTTCGTCCTCTATCATCATACTGGCAGCGCGGAAGCGGTTAACGATTTGGCCCATGTAAGGGTCCATGCGCTCGATGGTTTCTGCAGCCAGAATTTTTGGCTTCAAGCGCTCATTTTCTTTGACACCCAGATAATCCAGAATCACCTCACCGGCCTGTTTGACGTCGGCCGGAGAATCTGCATGAACCTCCAGCATGCCAAAGGTTCTTTCCACGACCATCGCGCCCGGCATGACATTAGCTTTCTTCAAAACGATGTCGGTTATCGAATTGATTTCGATGCCGGGGGCAATTTCCATAAATAGCGCCGACTGTCCGGCTACCGGATAATAACCACGGGCGGTGCTGCCGATATAGCCCACCAGTTGTTTTTGCAACTGGTCGATTAATGCGTATGCTCGAAGCTCAACCATATTCACCAATATCAAAAATCAATGTTCAGGCGGACTGAATAGCATGGTCATTTTTATCGTGCGACCTTTCAAATGCTTTTCAGCCATTCGCGCTTGTTGGGGCAGACCGCAGTAACGGTGTTGCAGACTGCATTTTCCTTACAGGCGCAATCCTGATCACCGCCTTTGCTGAAACGACCAAAACAAAAATCGTTGATCGGTATCGATGTCTGGCAGTCCATGATCAATTCGCAAATGAGTCTTCCAATGATAGGTGCCAATCCGAATCCGTGCCCGCTGAATCCGGTGGCAAACACAAACCCCGGGACTTCTTCAGTATAGCCCAGCACCGGGATACCATCGGAAATCTGGGCAATCAGGCCCGACCAGGTGCGAATGACGTTTACATTTTTCAATACCGGGAAAAAATCAATGACCATTTCGGAAATGGCCGGGCCGATAAAATGAAACAACGGTTTGCCTTCCCGATGTATAAATTGCTCGGTACCGACAAAACCACCCCAGAAGAATGAACCGTGCACGGTCTGCCGCCCGTAAAACAGTCCCTTGGCATGCCCGATCATTTGTTTGAACAGGGGAGGGTAAGGTTCGGTTATCATGGCCTCGGAAAATACGGGACGCATCGGTAAATCCAGACCCACCATGTTGGCCACTTTGCGTCCGGCGACCCCGGCGGCATTGACGACCAAATCGGTCTCAATGGTTTGTTTGTCGGTTATCACGGCGCTGACTTTGCTTTTTTGCAGGCGGATGTCTTTGACTTCTTCATGCGTAAAGATGCGGGTACCGAGGCTTTTGGCCTTTTGAAAAAAGGCATAGGTGGTCAAAAACGGATTCACATGCCCGTCTGTCGGGCAGAAACTGGCGCCCAGCACTTTTTCGCCGATATGGGGATTGATATTCAGGACCTGTTTGCGATCCAGCATTTCCAGCTCAAGGTTTGCGGCCTTCTGGTTTTCAACGGATTTGCGCATGGTGTCCAGTTCTTCCTCGGATGTGCAAAGCCGCAGATTGCCTTCACGCACATACTCGATGTCCATGCCAAGCTCTTCATGCAACTGTCCATATATCTGAATGCTTTCGATGGCCAGCGGCATTTCTTTGAGATTGCGTGCCGATTGGCGCACGCCGCCGCCATTGGCACCGGAAGCTTCTCCCCCGATATCTGATCTCTCGATGATAACGGGCTTTAGACCTTCGCGGGCCAAATTATAGGCTATGGCACACCCCATAACGCCGCCTCCGATGATTACGGTATCTGCTTTCTCAGGCATCTTTTCTCCGGAGATGATAAACAGTTATAATTTAACAAATTTTGTTTTTACTTTCTATTTGGTGGTTGTTGTTTTTTGCTCAAGTAAGTAAATCTTTTTGTGTTTAAACATTTGATCATCTGAATTTTGACATTGTTTCGGATTTCGTACTTCATATTTTAACTCAGACGTGTTCGGTATCTCAAAGAGCATCACCATATTAATGAGCTTAGCTGTTAGCAAAAACCGCCATGCGCAGAGGTCGTACCGGCCCCCTTGCGGTAGTGGGTTCGATATCAGCAGCGCTTTGACGCAGCTCCTCTGCAATAATCTGAATGACCAGCCGCTGGCAGGTCTGTCCCTGACATAACCCCATTCCGGCCCGCGTGATGCGCTTGACGCCATTAACGGTAAGCATGCCGTTACGAATGGCCGCTTTGATTTCGCCTTTGGTAATTTCTTCACAACGACAGATGATCATATCATCGTCATCAACCGGGGTTGGCTGTGGTTCTGCATCTGTTGCCTGTTTCTGCTCGGTTGGAGCCGGTGCAATGCCCTTAATCTGTTTGAAGCGTTCAATAACCCGATTGACCAGCGCCTCCAGTTCTTTCTCAGAGATGTCAGCCCCCGAAACAGGAGATGAATCCACCGAAGCCGATTGAGGTTCGGTTCCGGTTGGCGTATCTTGAGATGGTGTGGACGGATCGGCTAAGGATTTATCTTCAGCCGGAGAGAACTCTTTTGCAGAAGCGCTTTGAGGTGCTGTCGCTTTGATTTTTAATTTATGATCCTTAATTAAATCAGCGGCGGCTGATGAGATACGAGCACCTTCGGGAATCTCAATTTCTTTGTTTCCCTCAGCAACTATTTTTTTGACGTGTTCCGCGAAAATAAAAACTCGCTGCATTTAATTCTCCCTG